>JAPLFI010000091.1 GCA_026390755.1 Ignavibacteriota bacterium | reverse complement strand
TTATCGGTTGAGCGAAACTCGTCACCGGGTACGGGAATCAGCTTATGAATTTCGTCAATTTCTTTGTTAACACGATCGTTAACGAGCTTACCGGCAATACGTGTAATTTTTTGCTCGTCTGTTTCGGTTGGGACGAGAACGTCGTCGAGCGTTTTTGTTTCTTGTTGCATTTTTGTTACTCCTTTCGGTTTTTAAGTTTAATATTTAAGAACATTTTTAAGAGCAAAGAGCATGTGACACTGAGAACACAGAGGAAACACAGAGTTTCACTGAGAAAGAACAAAGAGCTAAGAACAGTGTTAAGTGTTAAAGAACATTTGATCCCGAAACAAGTTCGGGATGACAAAAAATATTTAAAGAGATTTTACGAATTTTATTAAGTCGAGAATTTTGAATGATACTTTGGATTCGAGTTTTATGAGTTTGTTGTTAAATTCCTGCAAAGCGGAATCAACTGATAATTTATTTTCAAGCTCAGCCGAAATATTATTCTCAATAGATTTTATTTTGTCATGAATTAATTTAATATCAGCTGAAAGCTGGTTGAAATAAATCAGAGATTCATTCGATTCTTCGAGAATATTTTTGATTGATACATCCTGTAAATCTTTAAGCATGAGATTCAGGCAATCGGGATTAGCAGGAATGGGGACACTGGAATATTCGAGGAGTTCCCATTCTTCGATATGGTTATAAACCTTACCTGAAGCTTCATCCTTTTTCTGAACTTCCTTTTTGGGAATGAAGCCGATTGACCAGGCGTTCAGGAAGCCGTCACGATTGAGTTTATAAATTTCTCTTCCTTGCTGAGTATCGGCAAACTTAGTAACGGCAGAAACACCATTTTTCTTAATCTGAAGCTCTAAGTTCTTTCCGATTACCAAGGCGTTTGACCTGTGACCGAATAAAACGACAGGATTTTTAATATAATTTGACGTATCCATTCCGGCGGGATTAACGATGTCGCCATAACGATCCGGAGTGGTTGTTGAAATATAATGAGTGATAGTTAGATCATCATCATTAAATGTTTTATCTGTTTCTGAAAAATAATGTTTTGTTTTCATTATTGTTTTATTTGTTTAGAAAAACCCTCTATTTCTCTGATTTCATCATTCGACACAATATCATATTTTCTGTAAATATCGAATGCTTTTAATTGTAAATCTCTATCAAGTTCAAAATCATATTCCATTTTAAGAGAAATATTATCATTAGTGTAATTATCTTTTAAGAATAAATTGAATTTGCTTTCAAAGCATATTGCGGCAAACGGTTTGATAACATAATCATTAAAAGTTTTGAGTGATTCGCGGGCATTGGCGCGATTGACTTCATCGGTCAAACCGAGAATAGTTTTAGGCACACGAAACATTGTCATAATTTCCTCACGAATCAATTTGCGGGCAGGAATAATTTCGACATCATTGGCGCGATTGACTTCATCGGTCAAACCGAGAATAGTTTTAGGCACACGAAACATTGTCATAATTTCCTCACGAATCAATTTGCGGGCAGGAATAATCTCGACATCCTTCGGGCTGTTATGATAAGGTTTAGCTTTCAATCCGCCCTGAAGAACTAAAGTTTTACCAACATTGCCGGAGCCTTCATATTGATTTTTCACCTGAGATTTTAATCTTTCCAAATCAGCGTCATCAATTGCATTATCACTTTCGATAATTAAACCGAGAGCGGCATCATTGAGGTAGTAATTACGCTGGTACAGGTTTTGATAAAAATCTATATCGAGAGAATAAT
>JAPLFI010000204.1 GCA_026390755.1 Ignavibacteriota bacterium | reverse complement strand
TGCGACCGAAAATATGAAAACAAAAACAAGTATTCCTATGAAATAAAGTAAAGCTTCCGGTGTAAGAGACACTCCGAATATTCCGAATATTTTAGTGTTCAGATTGCCGATAAACTGTGATATTGCAAAACCCGTGCCCTCCGTATCAATTCCCTGCTCATCAATGTTTTTGCTCGAAATCCATATTATTACCGCCCCAACGGTCAGAATTAAAGCCGCAAAACCGGCAATGGCGAAGTTTACAAAGCGGAAAGTTCTTTTATCTTCCCTCTGAAATTCTTTTGCGAGTTCAATTTCACGGATCATCTTATCCGTGAAATCACCGCTTGTTTTCTCAAACATCGGTTTCCCGATATTCTCGTCAATAAACCTGTCAATATTTGATAAATTGTCCATCTTCTTTTGTCTTATTAGTTAATGTACTCAAGAAGTTCCCGGGCGCTGAATTCACGCAGTAAAATTTCTTTCAGCTTCTCTTTTGCCCTGAATATCCTGTTTTTAACGGTGCCAAGCGGAATTTTCAGTATCTTTGATATCTCATCGTATGAAAGTTCATTAATGTAAAACATGTTCAGTATAACGGAATAGTGCTCCGGTACACAACTGACATATTTTTCAATAATGCTCTTGATTTCGGCAATAGCTGAATTCCTCTCCGTTCCGTGCTCGGCTGTATCAATAAGCGCCTCGTCAATCCTTGATTCATAGTAATTCTTATATAACTCATCCCCGTCTTTATAAAAACTGTCGTTTATTTCTATTGATGTGATGTTGAAATTCTTCGAATTGTACTTCCTGTAATGTTCAATTGCCGTATTATAAACAATAGTATAAAAATAAGTAGAGAATTTGGCTTTCTCCTCAAACCCGCCTGCGATAATTGCTTTATATAAACGAAGAAAAGATTCCTGCAGTGAATCTTCTGCTTCGTTACGGTTCTTCAGTATTCTGAGTGTGAGGGAAAAAGACCTGTCCTTGTACTTTTCTACTATTTCTCTGAAAAGGTTAATTTCCCCCTTTTTAACTCTGTTCAATATTTCAATGTCGCTGTCTTGCAATTTTTACAACCTACTTTTTTTCTATCGTTATTTTGCCGTTTGTTGAACTCAGGTTTATTTTAGCTTCCGATTTTCCTATACTGCCCTTTAAATTCTTTTTACTTTCATCCGAATCATTAAACATCAGGTTTTTCTTTATAATCTTGCCGTTAAGAGTTTCTGCTTTAAACACACCCGAAAAATCTTTTCCGATATTCAGTGTAATATTTCCGTTTACGGTCTCAAAATCAATACCTTTTGCAGAGTCAACATCGGCTTTCAGATTTCCGTTTGTAAGCTCAAATTTCAAATTCCCGTATGCGTTTGCGATTATTACGTTTCCGTTTGTCATATCAGCGCTGATGTCATTGCTGACGCCTTCAATTTCCAGTTTGCTGTTTGTGCCGTCAATATTAACTGAAATTCCGGCAGGAACATAAATATCAAAATTTACGGTTGTTGATTTGCCGATTTCAAACTTAAATGTCCTATTGTCTTTTTCAATTGATTCGGATATTTTAATTTCGCTTCCGGCTGAGTCAATAGAGACATCAACGCCTTTTATCGGGGTATCCATTTCTTTTTTTGTCACATACTTTACGATGTCCGCTTTAACAGTCATCATGCTGTCTTTATCGCTTTTGAATATGCGGATTTTACCGTTAGTGTTATCAACCGAAAGTTTGTTTTTTCCTGCGGTATTTATCTTATATTCTCTCGCTTCATTCTTCTCGTACTTCTTTTTGAATGCACTGCATCCCGTTAATCCGGAAAACGAAACAGCCGCGAAAATGATAAGAAGTGATATAGTAACCGGGCGTTTAAATAATTCTATGTTTTTCATTTTAGCGTTCGTTTTAATTATTGGGGATATTTATACTTTGCTTCGGCTCAGGTGAAATTTTACTCCTGACAATTATATAGTACAGAAGAAAACCTGCTCCTGCAAATAATACCACGAGCCCGAACGTGGCACCATCGCTGAAATCATATATTTGCTCAAGAAGGTTTGCCGCAAAGATTCCAAGTCCTAAGAAAACAAGAAGAATTCCCCATTTCAGTGCTGAATACGGATTTCGCGGTTTTTTATCGGCATCTCTGAAGTAATTTTTTATTTCGTCGGGTGTCAATCCTTTTTCTATCAGGCGCATGCGCTCGCGATGCTTTGTGTATATAAACCAGAAAATTATGATTGCCGGAAGCCCGAAAACTGCCAGAATTCCGAATATCGGAATCATTGATTCAATTGCGTTGTTCATTTTATTGCTCCTTTCCTTTTTTTCTTGTTAAGACGCAAAGCTCCCTCAAAAGGTTTCATACGGGAATAAAAAAAGGCTGTTTTTTATGACAGCCTTAATATTTTTCGCAGCAAGTAACTGTGACCGTCAGGAGTTCCCTCCTGACGGATTACCTCCGATAGTCGTTATTGATCTTTAATCGTTCAGAATAGGTACTTTTATGTTCTTTATAAGCTCCTCTTCCGTGAATACCGGCTGTTGTTTCTTCTTTGTTGTCTTCCTGCCGTTGCGCCCTTTTCCGTTCGTCCTGGCTTCTGGGACTTCGGGATATTCATAAACATTATACTTGAAGTTCCTCAGTATAATCTTATCCTCATCGCGTGAAATTACGTAATTCGGAAGCATCGGAATTTTCCCGCCGCCTCCCGGAGCGTCAACTACAAATTGCGGTACTGCAAGTCCCGAAATATGTCCGCGCAGTTTATCCATTATATCAAGTCCGACGCTGAGCGGAGTGCGAAAATGATTCGCGCCCTTAGTCAGGTCAGCCTGATATATATAGTACGGTCTCACGCGCATTGCAAGGAGATTTTTCATCAATTCCCGCATCGTATCGGGATTATCGTTCACGCCTTTCATCAATACTGACTGATTTCCAACCGGAAAACCTGCGTCGGCAAGCATCGTACACGCTTTTTTGGATTCTTCCGTTATTTCCCACGGATGATTGAAGTGCGTATTAATATATATCGGATGGTATTTCTTGAGCATATTTACAAGCTTAGGCGTAATCCTTTGCGGCAGTACGCAGGGCATTTTAGTGCCGAGGCGTATTATCTGTATGTGTTTAATTTCGCGCAGACGCGATATTATTTTCTCCAGCATCAAATCCGTAAGCATCAGCGGGTCTCCGCCCGAAAGTATTACATCGCTGATTTCAGTGTGTTGTTCAAGATATGCGAACGCCGACTCAAAAGTCTTCATGGAAATTTTATGCGAATCGCCGACCTTCCTTTTCCGTGTACAAAAACGGCAGTAAAGACCGCACTGAGAAGTGACAAGAAATAATGCCCTGTCGGGATACCTGTGTGTGATGTTCGGCACGGGACTCATATCGTCCTCGTTCAGCGGGTCTTCCGGAGCGTCAATATCTTCAAGCTCAACTTCGTCCGGTACGCACTGCCTCCAAATCGGGTCACCCGGGTACTGAATGAGAGATAAATAATAAGGATTTATCCTCGCCTGGAAAAACTTATCAAGTTTTTCCGCTACTTCTTTCCTGATTTCGAACTTATCGACGAGCTGATCTACAGTGTGAACACTGTCTCTTATCATTTGCTGCCAAAGTTCCATAAAATGTTTCCTTCGTTTAGTTTTTTAAATATTTCCGGTGCTCACAGATACTTGCCGTATATTACGAGCGAGTCTCCGATGTCGTAAAAATCTTTTATTTCAACAAGCTTGTCGTACTTGTTTTTTTCGTAAAACTTTCTTTCTTTTTCGTAGGAAAGCTTGCCGCTTGTCTCTATTAAAATCAATCTGACTTTTTTTTGTATTAAATAATTTTCTATATACGAAATTAAGCCGCTTCCGATTCCTTTCGACTGCACTGACGGATTCACTGCAATCCAGTATAGGTCGTAAGTGCCTGCCGTAAGCGGTCGCGGACCGACGCACACATATCCTTTTATCACTTCGTCTTCCGCATCAACAAATATTTCGTAATCTTTTTGCTCTTTATCGCCGATGTAAATGTCAACCAGTTCCATTGCGACATTTATTTCACCGTCGGTGAAATTATTCGTCTCAACAAGTATATCGTATATCTTCTGTCTGTCTGTATTTTCTAATTTTCTTATCAAGTTCTTATCTCTTGTTCTTTGTTATACCGCTCTTGTTTTAAATAAAGTTCTTTAATCAGTGTAATCTGTGGCAAATGCTCTTGCTCTAATCTTTTATTCAAAAAAAGTCTTTTAATTCGTGACAATTAGTGTCGTGATCTCTTGCTCTAATCTTTTATTCAAAAAAAGTCTTTTAATTCGTGACAATTAGTGTCGT
>JAPLFI010000539.1 GCA_026390755.1 Ignavibacteriota bacterium | reverse complement strand
TCATATTATCTGTTTTGTTGATACAAATTACATATTTCGAATATTATTTAAAATCAAATAATATATTCTGAACTGCCCGAAGAATAGAATCCCGCACTATTTGCAATGCCGGAAGCACCTGATAAATTAACAAAACCTGCCTGCGGTTTATTTTATTAAAGTAACTATAGTTTCACGTCAAAGCACAGTTCAATTGTGGATTTGCTTCTTTTTCCGGCACCGTATTTCACCGCGAGAGAATTCTTTTCGTCAATGAAATACCTGAATCCTGCCTGTCCGGAGTAGTATGCTTCATTAAATTCAAAACTCGTTCCGCCCGCAACTGATAAAAACGGAATAAACTTACCTTTGGATATCTTTGAGAAATTATAAATCAATTCGGCAATTATGAATGTATTCCCGCTCGGAGTACTTCCCTGATTACGATACTGCAAACTCCCGCCTGCCGCGGCGAGTCCGGGTCCAAAATTGAAAAGCTCAATCTCATAATTCGCAGCAAACACCGTAACCTGATTATCAATCTCCAATCCTCCCGAAAGACCGAAAAAGCTGTCAAACCGTTTCATCTGCGCATTTGACACATTGCCGAATAAAACTAAAACTATTATAAATAAGGGAACATATTTTATTTTTTTCATTTTGATATTATTTTTATTATAAACTGCAACTTTGCAATAATAATAAATTAATAATACTCATAAAACGCACATATTTTACCTATTTCATACTAACGTTTTTCGCGAATGAATTATTATGTATTTATTTTGTTATATTTGATAATTTAAAAATAAATACAAATGAAAAAAATTATTTTCGCATCATTCTTTATTTGCACTTTCTTTTTAGCATCGGGATTCAGCACAACTTTTACCGTAAATGTCGGAGCGGGCGGTATGTTCTTTGTCCCCCTGCTAATATACCGAATGCCACTGTAGGAGATACTATAAAATGGGTTTGGGTATCAGGAATTCACACAACGACATCAACATCTATTCCTTCCGGAGCGGATGTCTGGGATGCTCCTATTGACATCGCATCTACCACATTCATTTACAAGATTTCAGCCCCCGGGACTTATAATTATCAATGTACTTTTCACACATTCTCCGGAATGGTCGGCTCTTTTGCAGCAAATCCGGTTGGAATTAAAGAAACAGGAGAAATCGCCAAAGGATTCAAACTTGCTCAAAATTATCCGAATCCGTTTAATCCTTCTACAACCATTAAATTCAGTTTACCTCAAAGCGGATTTGTAACTTTGATCATTTATGATATAAGCGGTAAGGAATTGAAGACACTTGTCAACAATCAATTATCTTCGGGAAGTTATAAATTAATAATGGATGGATCGGATTTATCGAGCGGAATATATTTTTATAAATTAACTGCCGGTAATTTCAGAGAAATAAAACGAATGGTCCTTATAAAATAACGATAATAATTTTTAGGAGTCTCGACAGCGAAACATAATTGACTGTTATCAGCCCGGCGATGACAGTCAATAAATTTAAATCAACTTCAGGACTTTCGCTCTTTCCGAAACAAGAGAAATATATTCAGATTTCATTTTTTCAGAAAGAAAGCTATTAGTAATCAAGCCAAACATCGCGGGAATGAATTTTTTCATTTCCGAGAAAATATTTATACATACTTTTTCCTCAATACTCATTGTTTTCGCAGCTTTTTCAAAATCATTCAACCTGATATTTCTTTTCTTTCCGTTAATTGTGAGCGCACTTTCTTCCTTATCTTCAGGAATTACTAATTTTGTTGAAAGCAGGTCGTATGCGGGTGATAATTTGATATGTCCGTCAGATTCTTTCATAATTGAAAAATTTTTTAAATGCATATCGGCATTCCCGGTGATAAAACAAAAAATCAGAAGTTTAAAGAATTTTATCGTTTCAAATAAATTATATGTACAATATTTGTTTATTAATTTACTGATTTTTTCTACCGAACCGTAATATTTATCGGAAGTTAAATTCCCTGAAAGCTGATTCATATCTTCAACCGGAATCCTGTCTCCGTTTTCTCTGTCAAATCTTTTAGCAATATACGCAAGTTCACCTGATTTAAATCTTATCAGACTATGCACCGCTGTTTCAATTCCGGCAATTCCGGCAAGATGCATCGTCAGGTCTTCAATTTCAGGTAATTCCCGGTATTCACCTGAAGGCGGCTTCAGTATATAACTTCCCCACACACCGACGATGGTCAGCCTTGCCCCCTTGGTTTCTCTTATTAATTCCAGTGATAATTTCTTTTGAACTCCGGGAATGGACAGGCTTCTGTTAATCGCTTCTGAAGCCAATTTTTCAATATCTTTTAGGCCCATATCAAGAACAGGATTTATTTTACATCCGAATATTTTGACAGAGCATCTTTGATGATAATCAGTTTCAGAGTTGTTTAATTTCCGGTAACAATACAGGCATTTACTTTCTCTTTCCATAATTATTCAATTATTGGTTCTATATGAACTGCACCTATACAGTCCTTACAAACTGCAAGTAATAATCCCATTCTGTCATTCGCATTTAATTTCCAGTTCTTCTCCGCAATTGTAAGAAGCCAGCCTTCGGGTATCAAGCCGTCAAAAAACGGCAGCATCGTTTTCGCCCTGTACGGTTCCTCAGTTAACGGAAGTGTCAAACTGACAGGTTCGGGATTTTCACTTCTTAAATAATCTTCATCATACGAAAATCCGTATCCGTCATCATCCTGATAAACAAATCCCGCTAAAATATTTTTATAAAAAACTTTACCTTTTCTCATCATGAATACTACTATTTTTTTCAATAATATCTTTCAAAGGAACCGGTCCCAGAGCATGACCGAACAATTTCAATACCTGATTCACTTTATTAACCTGAACAGTTTCCTTTCCGGCTTCAAGTTCCTTTACAAATCTGATACCAACGCCTGAAAATTTACATAATTCCGGCTGTGTTATTTTTGCTTTTTTCCGGCTTTTTTTGATGAAATCTGAAATATTCTTAATATTGTTCATTTTACTAATTATTTTGATTTAGAACATACCCTTACGGGTGCTATACGCATAACGATTAATATTTATTACCTCAACGGGTACTATCCAACGATATTAGTGTCGTTTGTTACCCGTACGGGTGTTAATATAGAAATTTTAAATTAAAAATCAAATACAATTATTTCAAACTGCGTGTTGAGAGATATTCGTCCAGGTTTTGAAACATACCTGTCATTGCCTTAGAATGTATTTTTGAAAAGTTAATGAAATTGGAAAGTAAGCGCGGAATTACAACACTTCAAATGGACTCTCTTTTTTCAAAGAAAAGCCTGAAAGTTAATGCCCGGATAATGAATGCCGGTTATTAAGTAATTTTATTCTTGCCGCTTAAACCGGCTACTATAAGACTTGCAAACACTATTAAACTGAACAATATCATACCATACTCTCCGTAGAGATCCGGTTCTCCCTTCAGAATATCATGTAACGCGGCCATGTCCAAAAGAAGCAAAACTACAACTATACCGGTTAAAATAATTTTCTTCATATTATATTCTCCTATATAATAAAATAATCTTTTTACTGAAAACCCGTATTAAATTACAAATAATTTCTGAAAAAATCATTGAATATTTATAAGTCCGCGCTGTCTTTCATCAGCCATAATTCTTTTATAAATCAGATTATACTTCAAATTTCGGTACGGATTATTTCAATAATCCCCGCTGGCGC
>JAPLFI010000393.1 GCA_026390755.1 Ignavibacteriota bacterium | reverse complement strand
CTATACGGCAGTTACGCTTTTGTTGACAGCGCTTATGCGCGCGGCGATTCAATAATGGGGGTAATAAACCTCGATATGATAGCTTACGGAACAAGTTCTGCGAGTAAAATGACGGTTAATACGAACACGGCATCGAGACAGCTCGGACAGGATTTTAACGAAGCAAATCAGAAATACAATATCGGCTTGATATTAGCGCTTGTATATAACTCAAACGGAGGAGGAAGTGACCATTATCCTTTCTGGCAGAAAGGTTACAAAGCGCTGTTTGCGATTGAGAACGAATTCAATTCTTATTACCACACAAAAGAAGATAAATTCAATAAAATATATCCGCCGATATTTGTTAAAACCATAAAAGCCTCGATAGCAACCTTGCTGACATGGGCGACTTCGGGGAAAATCGAACTTTCTCATATCCCTCCGGTATCAAGTCCGGATACATCGGCAAAGTCGTTAACGCTGAAAATATCGAGTCCTGTTAAAATCGGAACAGGTGTGAACGCGCCGAGGTTATATTATAAAACTAATAGCGGGGCTTATACATATCTGTTTGCAGTTAATACTTACAATGATAGTTTGATATTCGCAATACCGGGACAAACGTACGGAACACGGGTAACGTATTATTTCGCGCTGCAGGATTCAGCGGGTCAAAGCGTTGCTACACTTCCATCCGGCGGCAGCGGCGTCAATCCTCCGGGAACGACACCGCCTCCCACAACATTCAGTTATTCTGTTTATGCGATTTTCGGAAAATGTTCTGTTACTACACCCAAGCCGATACCGGATAACCTGCTGACAAAAGATACCATAAATGTAACGCAGACGGGTTATGCGGAAAAAGTCACTGTAAATTTATCCCTTAACCATACCAATGTCGGCGATATTGCGCTCATATTAAAAAAGGAAAATGGATTCCAGATGACACTTGCACAGTTTATCGGCGAAGGCGGACAAAATTACACAAACACTACATTCGATGATGATGCCGAACAATCAATATTACAGGCGTCGCCTCCGTTTACTGGTACTTTTAAGCCGCAGGGGCAATTAAGTATATTTAAAGATAAAATACTTAACGGCAACTGGTTACTCTTGATTCTTGACAACAGAACCGGTAATCAGGGAACATTGTTAAACTGGTGCATAAATTTAAAGTACGTTAATACATCCGTTAACGAAATTACAGCAAAACTTGATTTCGGACTACAGCAGAATTATCCAAATCCATTTAATCCGAGAACGGTTATAAAATATTCATTGGATAAAAATACTTACGTCACGTTGAAGATATATGATGTACTCGGAAGAGAAGTTGCCGCGCTTGTCAACGGCAAGCTGGAAGCGGGAGACTACGAAGCAATATTTGAAGGAGGCGAACTAAAGAGCGGAATGTATTTCTGCCGTTTGACAGCCGGAGATAAAACTCAGACAATCAAAATGCTTCTCTTGAAATAAATCCCTTCGGGATTGAGAGCCAAAAAAACTTTTGGATCAGAAAAGGTTTAAATCCATACAAAGCAGAGAAACCCTTTTTTGGGATTAGCGATACTGTTGGTATAGAGGGCATAGTGGTCGCAATTCACATTGATATATTTAAATGAAAAGGGGCTGAATCTCTTCAGCCCTGTATACTTTATTATTTCGAGTCCATTGCAATTTTGAGGGATTCGAGGTATTTCGCGATATATGTTCCCGGTAATTTCAGCGGAGCGCCGATTTGTGCGATGAAACTTCCCTGTACTTCACCGGTTTTAAAACTTGTAAATCCTATTCTGTATAAACCCATTACTATCGCTTTTTCAGGATTACTTGTTTCGCTTGTAATTCGCATCAATGAATTATATTCTTTGCCTGAAGGCTGAGCCGGCAGTTCTCCCGAGTCATCATTCTGAGCGTACATTGTCCATGTTGCGTTTTTCGCTTTTGAAACAAAGTCTGTATCATTGAATACTCCGTCCGCCCTTTCGAATGAAATCCAGGTATCGAAATAAGTCTTTCGTTCATTGAAATTTGCAGAATATTCATCCATCTGGTAATCATTTTTTCCCGGACTTAGATTTTTCGGTATCGGGGAAATCATCCTGATTCCGATTTCAGGTGCGGCAACAGGTATCCATACATATAAATAATAATATTTTTTTCCGTTGCGCTCTTCGTCAGGCTCAGAGCTGGGTTTAATATAGCCGAAATAACTCAGTACGTATGTATAAGGAATACGGATATCGTGACCTAATACGGTTGTTTTCCCGAGATCGGCGTCGAATGCAGGAAGTTTCTGTGCATTAATTCCTTTAAATAAAAACAAAAAGATTGCAAAGAAGAAGATTAATTTTTTCATACATTATATTTTTAAGGTTAATAATAAGAAAGAACAAAGAACTTTTTGACACGAATTATCACAGATTATCACGAATTAAAAAACTATTCTTAGAATAAGAGCTAAAAAGAACAAAGAACTTTTTGACACGAATTATCACAGATTAAAAACTGTTTTTTCATTTAAAGAGCAATCTTTATTTCACTTTCAGAGCAACGATAGTTATATCATCGGCTTGTGTTTCATTTCCAATCCATGTCTTTACGGATATCAGCGCAGATTCGCAGATTTCGCGGGGACTTTTATTAATCCCGTCTTTCAGGACAGAAAGAAGTCTTTCTTCACCAAATTGCTCTTCCGAGGAGTTAAACGTCTCCGTGACGCCGTCAGTGTAAAGGAAAAGTAAATCGCCTTCTTTCAGTAATATTTCATGTTTTTCGTACTTAAAATCATCAACCGCACCGGCAAATATACCTGATTTATCAAGGCAGATTAATTCCGTTCCCGAATTTCGCAAAAGCATTGGGGGAT
>JAPLFI010000232.1 GCA_026390755.1 Ignavibacteriota bacterium | reverse complement strand
CCGGAATACGATATACCCTGTCTTTTTCATTGGGGAATTCGGCTGAAAGCGTACCGTTATTGTTTTTCATTTCAATGAGTGTCTTGTCGTCGTTTGTTTTATACCTCTTATATTCGAGATATCCTTTGATTGCAGGGTCACCGGTGTTAACTTCGACTAAGCAGTTTTTTGAAGTATCGCCGCTTCTGTCAAATTTATAGAAAATATCCTTTCCCTGGAATGAAGAAGTACCCGATATCGGATAAGTCGGTCCCGTAATCCGCTGATAATAAGCGGAGAATCCCGTGATAATAAAAGCGATTACCCAGAATAAAATAATTTTATAGCTTACTTTTTTTGTCTTAATTTCGTTGGTAATATTGTCCATATCTCAAATTTTTAGGTTACATAAACATAGTAAACTGCGTGTAATTATTCTATATAGTAATTTATGAATTCTATGTTTATATTTTCGTAATTGTGCCGTATAATAACAACAAAGTTATCGTTATTAAAATTTGCTGGGTGACCCGCACAGGACTTTTTTTGCGGGTCATCACAGAACTTTTCGGGGGTAAACTATTATAACATGAAAATATTCATTACAGGCGGCAGTGGTCTGCTGGGACAATACCTTAATCGCTGTCTCTCGGGGGAAAATGAAATACTTACTCAGCGCTTCGCAAACACAGAACTTTTCGGGGGCAATAGTCTGAATTACAACAATATTAAACTTGATATACGTGATTCGCGGCTTTTAGAAAAAACGATAAAAGAATTCAAACCTGAAGCGGTTGTGCATACGGCGTGTTATTCCCGTCCTGAAATTTGCGCTGAACTTGACGAAAAAGAAGTCAGACGCCTGAATGTTGAAGTGACAGGAAACATTGCCCGTATATGCTTTAATAAGGGAATAAAACTGATTTATACTTCAACCGACCTTGTATATGACGGAAATAAAGGTATCATGTTAAATGAGCAGGCGGAGATAAATCCGGTTACTTTATATGCGCAGACGAAACTCGAAGGCGAGCTGGCGATTTCGGAAGAGACTGATAATTATATTATACTCAGAACTGCACTGATGATAGGCTTTGGTTTATCGCATGCGAAGAATAATTTTCATTCGATGTTTGAGAATTTCAGTAAGGGGATGAAATCTAAATTGTTTTATGACCAGTACAGGACTCCTCTCGGACTGCACGCTGCCGCGCGGATTATTAACGGTTTGTGCAAAATGAAGATAAAAGGTGAAGTACTGAATTTTGGCGGCAGTGAAAGGGTATCACGTTTGCAAATCGGAGAAGTATTGTGTGAAGTTGCCGGATTTGATAAATCATTAATTGAAAAAATTTCAATCAATGATATAAAAGGACTGCCTCAGGTTCCCGATGTTTCTATGGATACAACAAAGCTGAGAAGTCTTGGCTTTGAGCAGAAAAACGTGAGGGAAACGATAATCGAAATATTAAAGAATCGGCAAGACTTATAACAATAGAGGCTGAATTTCTTCGGTACCTCTATCAGGTAACTTGATTTTATTCCGCGAAATTAGTAATTCTTTTTTACTATTACGGCATTATCGTTATTTACTATTACGACATTTGCCGTTACTTCACCAGCATCATACGCCTGGTCTCCGAATATCCGTCTGTAATTAATTTATAGAAATAAACTCCGCTGTTGAGATTGTCTCCGCGGAATGTTACTTCATAACTTCCTTCTTTCAGATTTTGATTTACTAAGTTAGTAATTTCGCGTCCGAGCGCGTCATATATTTTGAGCGTTACAAAGCCCGGTTTTTTTATTCCGAAATTAATTTTTGTAACGGGATTGAACGGATTCGGGAAATTCTGAGAAAGTGTGTATTTCTCCGGAACAGAATTATTGTAATTTGATATTCCGACTAACTGACCGGAAAGTTCATAAACGCCGCGTCCGTGTGTGCCAATGCGGAGTTTACCCGTCAGGTTATTATAATCAAGATGTATGGCTACCGTGTTCGGCAGACCGTCGGCAATTTCAATCCAGTTAGCTCCCCAATTGGATGTAACAAATACTCCTATATCCGTACCGACTGCATAAACGCTGGTAGCATAACCCGGATAATATATCAATCCGTCGTTTACGGGAGAATCGGGCAGATTGCCGTTTATGCTCGACCACAAAGCTCCTCCGTTGGTTGTTTTGTAAACTTTAGCGCCTCCGAATCCTGAACATGTTACTAATGCAACGTCGGACGAATCCGGATGTATGTTTATGCTCGTAACTGTCTTTGCGGGAATTCCGCTTGTTGAGAGAGCAAAAGTATAACCTCTGTCAGTTGATTTATAAACCGTTGAACCTACAGATGCGAATATTACGTTCGGTCTCGATTTTGAAATTGCCATTTCTCTTATTGTACCTGATATTCCCGTGGATATTGCCGTCCAGCTTGCGCCCATACTAACGGTTTTAAAGACACTGTTTCGTGCAGTGTAAAATATTTCAACCGAATCAGGATGAGCGATTAAAGGTCCTACCCAGGCGCCCGTACCCGTAAGTCCGGTAGTTCCACTGCTCCATGATAAGCCGCCGTTGACTGAACGCTGAACTCCGTTATTTTGAGTTTCACCCAGTATATAATTCGGGTTTTGCGGCTGGAAGCAGACTTCGCCGCCGTCACCGCCAAATGCTGCCGCCCAGTTGGCAGTGCCAGTTGTCCGCTGTGTTCCGTTATCCTGAGTTCCGCCCATGATGTGCGATGCATTGGACGGGTCTGATGCGATTCTGTAAAACTGTGTTAATGTCAGTCCGGCATTGCGGTTAACCCATGTAGTCCCGCGGTTGGTTGATATCCAGATTCCGCCGTCATTTACACTTATCATTGTGTTCGGGTCGGTAGGGTGAAAGGATACATTATGCTGGTCAACGTGAACATTTCCGCTTTGGTAACCGTTTGTTATATTGGCAAATGTTGTTCCGCCGTCCGTTGTCCGGAAGATGTCAACTGCGCCCACATAAGCGTAATTCGGGTCGAACGGATTTACATGCATGTAAAAATCGTACCACGCCTGACCGCCGTTGAAATTATATCCGACAGATACCTGCGCGAAATTTACACCGCCGTCAGTTGACTTATATACTTCAATTGTTGTTCCGCTGTATTTCGATACGTACAATATTAAAGGCGCCGAATTGCAAATTGCAATGTGATTCCTCGTTCCCATTCCGACAGGGAAAGTACCTGCGTTGAAAGTAACCCCTCCGTCCGTTGAAATTTTATATCCCGTACCACTGCCGACTGTGTAAGCCTTTGTGCCGTCCGGAGAGAAAATTATATCATCGCATCTGCCGCTGATTAATTGCGTCCAGTTCAAACCTGCATTGGTGCTTTTATATAATCCGCTCGATCCGAGCGCCGCAAGAAGATAAGAAGGGCTTCCGGGTTTGATT
>JAPLFI010000335.1 GCA_026390755.1 Ignavibacteriota bacterium | reverse complement strand
TATTATGAAGACACTGTTATATAACTCAAAGGTTTTTCTAAAAGCTGATAAATTTACGGAAGCAGTCGGCTTGGATTCTGAAAACGGGAAGATTGTTTTCACCGGGAAAAATATCGACGCTTTAAAAAGAGATTACGACGTCAGTATTGACCTCGGCGGAAAACTTGTCATACCGGCGTTCACTGAAGGTCATGCTCACCTTGTGAAAGGCGCAATGGTGAAAGCTGAATTAAACCTTCGTAATGCCGCAACCCGCTCCGGCTTTGCAAATGCTATAGATGCATACAGAAAGAATTTAAAGCCGGGAGGCTGGATTTACGGCGGATATTTTTCCGAAACAAATTTTACTGAGGATTTTATTATCAACAGGGATTTCCTCGATGAAATTTGTCCCGATATTCCCGTCGTCATCTCGAGACTCGACCTTCATTCCGCCGTTGCTAATTCACTGGCTGTAAAGTTATCGGGTGTAGAATCGAAGATTAATTACTTCGCTGAAGATGAACTCATAACGGATTCCGGCGGACGGCTTACAGGTGAGCTAAAGGAGCGCGCTGCTTTTTTTGTTTTCTCTTTCATTCCCGAATTATCTTCAAGCGATAAAAAACGCATTCTGCTCAATCAGATAAAATATCTTTACACTCTCGGAATTACTGCCGTTACCGATATATCACTGCGCGAAGACCTTGATTTGTATAAATTATTGTTCGAAGAGGAATTGCTTAATCTGAGAATTAATTCAGTCGTTCCTTTTCAGGAATTCCATAATATTAAAAATTACAAAAATGAATTCAATAGTTTTCCTTTAATTCGGTTCGGTTCTTTTAAAGCGTTTTATGACGGCGCGCTGTCGAGCGAATCGGGATTATTCAAAAAGCCTTTTATCGGAAGTGAATATAAAGGACATCGGACGGATTTTGTCCAAAGCGGGGGATTCAGAAGTGCCGGAATTGAAATTGATAAAGCCGGGTATCAGATGATTGTTCACGCAATCGGAGATCAGGCTGTTTCAGAAGTCCTTGATTTTGCAAGGGAGCTTGCCTCTCTGAACGGTAATCGGGACAGGCGGTTCCGTATCGAGCACGCTCAGCATATTGATAAGAGCGATATACACAGGTTTAAGGAGTATGGTGTGATAGCCTCCGTTCAGCCGTCACATTTATTCGTTGACGCAAAAACAGCGGTGAAGAAGCTTGCCTCACCTGAAAGTACGCATACATGCAAGGATATCATTAAAGAAGGCGGTGTTGTTTGTTTCGGTACTGACTTTCCCGTTGCTTCCGAAAGCCCGTTCGAAACGATTTACTATGCGATGACGAGAAGAGCTAAAGGGTTTCCCGATGGTTTTATGCCCGAATATGCTCTCAGTATCAATGAATGTTTTGAAGCTTATACAATCAATAATGCGTACGCTTCTTTTGAAGAAAAAAACAGGGGAAGCATTACAACGGGAAAATCAGCCGACATCGTCGTTCTTAATGCGGACTTATTCAGCGTTCCGGCAGAAGAAATAAAAAACGCCGCGGCGGAAATGACCTTCCTCGGCGGCGAAAGAGTATTCTGACAGATTATTTTTTTAAAATTGCTTTTAATTCAAATTCACTTTTCTCAAGATAAAACTTATCTATCGGGAATCTCCATGTGGCTGTGCGCCCGTTAACCCCGGTTGCATTCGAAGATTCAATGTCGTAAGGGAAATCAATATTGAATATCAATGCTTTACCTTCGAATAAACTGCTGAATTCTTTTTTCTGCTGATCGGACATCTTTTGCAGTGCTGTATCAACCGAAGAAAAATATTTGTAGTAAAAATTAACCTTATCACCGGATTCCTTGTAAGATATATCCGACTTACTTTTTTTATCATCATCCGAATTGTTGATGTTCATTGCCGTCGCGATTTTTTCTACTTTATCAAAGTTATAACTCAGTTTGAATGTCCGCGAAGAGTCCGGATTTGTCACAGCGGTTACACTGTTAAGTGTTAATCCGTCCTTTCCTCCGATTTTATTCTCTGCATTTCTTATGAAATCAGGGTCACTGTAGAGGGAATCCCTTATAGAATCCGTCTTTGTACTGTCGAAGGCAGAAGCCATAGCTATCATAATATCATAAAATTCTTTGCTCAGGTCTAAAGTCTGATTCTCCGTTCCACTTCCGTCTTTATTGATTTTTATGTTCCTTTCTGTGTTTATGCATGAATTCAGCATAACTCCCAAAGCCAATATCAAAACTGCATTGATAAATTTATAAGACATTTTCATGTTATTATGATTAAAGTTTAATAAAGTATAAGCAAGTTAATAAAATCTAAGGATTAACGAAATTCCATTTTTATTTTTGTAATGTAAATATATCTTTACGTAATGCAGAAATCAACGGTTTTGATATGGCTAATTTTCGCTCTATTCATCTGTACATCAGGGGAATCCCTGTTTGGACAGTCAAAACGGGTTATTGTTAAACTCAACAGTAAAGCTTCCGGGAACTTAATTGAAGGTTTCAAAAGGAATAATATTAAGAATTCAGCTTCGTCACTGGGGATACTCTGCTCGAAGTATAATCTCGGTAATTCAAAACAGTTATTCGGCAGTATGCTTTCGGAGCCGAAAAATAAAGATATGGAAAGCTACGGTCTCGGCAGAATATTCATCGCAGAGATTGACGGGAAGAATTTAATTCAGGCAGTAAAGCAATTTTCCGGTAATGAATTTGTAGAATACTTCCAGACTGTTGGTCAGTTAAAACTCAACAATTATTACAAAACAGACTTTACGCCGAATGATCCTTTATATAACAATCAGTATTACCTGGGTAAAATCGGATTACCGGAGCTTTGGAATATTGTTGCATCAGTACCCGAAATTACAATCGGAATAGTTGACTCCGGACTCGACTTTCTGCATCCCGACCTTCTGAACGGATATAAAATAAATCCGGGTGAATACGGAAACGGAAGAGAATCAAACGGAATTGATGACGACGGCAACGGTTTTATTGATGACTGGCGTGGCTGGAATTTCGTTAATAACAGTAACGACCCTTCGGACGATAACCTGTATTCTCACGGCACATCCGTAACCGGTCTTGTCTCGTCCGGATTCAACAACGGAATCGGAATATCTCCCGTAATGTCCGGTTGTAAATCCCTGGTTCTCAAGGCATTCAATTCACAGGGGGCGGGGGAAGAAGATGCCGTAGCGTCTGCTATATTGTACGGTATTAGCAGTGGAGTGAAAGTGTTTAATTTCAGTTTCGGTGATTATATATACAGCAATCTTTTACTTGATATAATCCGCTACGCATATTCTAAAAACATTGTTATGGTATGCTCTGCGGGAAACGATAATTCCGATAAACTGCATTTCCCATCGGCTTTTGATGAAGTAATTTCGGTCGGAGCTTCGGATTTCTATGACAGGAAGGCAACTTTTTCGGCTTACGGCGAGACAGTTGACTTGTTCGCTCCGGGAGTGGATTTGCTGACGACTTCGCGCATAGGTTTCGGAAGCACGGAATTTAATAAAGATTATTTTTATGTAAACGGTACGTCCTTTTCCGCGCCTCTTGCGGCTTCAGTTGCGGCGATTCTTGCCGCGAAAAATCCGAATCTGACTAATGAAGAGATTCGCGGAATCCTCGTATCTTCTTCAAACTATTTCCCGGGACAATCGGGCTGGAATCATTTGTACGCTTCCGGATATTTGAATGCTACGGTTTCTTATCAAAACATATATAATCCTTCTGTCGCCAGAATTTATTTCCCGTTTCAGAATTACTCAGGACTGTCTGATACACTGCCTTTATATATTTCTGCCGCTTCTGCATTTTTTAGATCATATACTTTATCGTATGGTATAGGGGAGAATCCTTCTGCATTCGTAACAGTAATTCCCTTAAGTACTAATCAGGTTCTGAGAGATACTGCCGGCTGGTTGAATCTGACGGGATTGCCCGATACGTCTTATACACTGCGCCTCTCTATTAACGGAAATAACGGTAAGACTATAGAGCATCGTATGATTATAACCAAGAATAAGTCACAGCCTGAAATACTGTACTATTCGAACGGAAACATATCTGACAACGACTATAATTCACAAATCGTATATTTCTATACCGATGTACCGACGCTCGGGTATATATATTACAGAAAAAAAAATACATACGACACGTATAATTTCATATATGCTGATGCAGGTTCGGGAAATATCGGATATGTCTCTAATGAGCATTACGGATTGCTGAAAAGCCGGTTGCTTGTTCCGAATACAGAATATGAATTTTATATCGAAGCTATGTCGGAAAACAGCAGAAAAGTATCTCTGTCCGATACTTCCTTCCATTTCTATACAGGCAGTCAGTTTTATTCATACGGATACCCCAAAAAACCTTACAACCTGCCGGTCAGCCAGATATGTAACACTGTACTTGATATATTAAACAACGGAAGCAAATGTTTATTCACGAACGATATACGCAATAATCTGAGATTGAATGTGTATAATTACACCGGAGGCGGATTTGTAAGATTACCGGTTTCCCCGGAATTCCCTGACTTTACTGTAGCAAGAGATCTTGCGGATATTAACAGCAACGGTAAAATTGATTTATTAACATCGAGCCAGCGCAGCGGCGCAATATATGAAGCTCCCACCGCAGGACAGCTACCGGCGGTTAAGATATGGAACAGTAATCCCGAACTTGAATTCTGGTCTTCAAAATTCGCCGATGCAGAAGGTGACGGACAGAAGGAAGTACTCGGATTCAGTCAAAACGGTTTGCGAATATTAAAATACTCTTCGGGTGGTTTTCAGGATTTTGCACTATTGCCGTACAGTACTGCTAACTCTCAGGCAAATTCACAAAATGTCCTTACGGGTGATTTTGATAATGACGGAAAAACAGATATTATCTTCACGGAAAATTATTTTCCCGCAGGCGGCAGTACTCAGAATACAATAATAAATGTTTACGAGCATCAGGGCGGTAATAATTTCACTAAAGTTTACAGTTATTCCATACCAATGGTTATGAAAGGGGATAATCTCACCGGCGGCGATTTTGACGGGGACGGAAAACAGGAGTTTGCAGCAGGGCTTTCGTCTCAGACTCTCGTTCCGTATTTCAGCATCTTTGTGTTCAAAAATACCGGTAATAATACATACACGGTGATGAGTAATTTTGACGTGTATAATCATAAGACAACCGCAGAAATATCTTCTGAAAGCGGTTATATAGACGGTGATAATAAATCGGAAATTCTGATAAATACGGGAAATAATTATTATATATTTAAATATTCCGCAAAAAGTTCTGCGTTGCAGGCAGTTTTTTTACCTTCATATTATATGCCGGGTATAAATTCTTTTAACCAGATAGTTTTCGATTTTGATAATAACGGGATACCTGAAATCGGCGTTAATACGCAGGATTCTCTTATATTTATTGAAAAAGAAACCGGTTTCAGCGGACCGCCGGTACCTTCAAACATCACAGCATTCAGTCCGGATTCTGCAAAAGTAAAAATATCTTTCTCTCCTGTTCAGGGCGCTGATTATTACAGGATTTACAGGTCGCAGAATGATACTATAAAAAATAGTCATACTGAACTTGTTCCGGCATCTATACTGTCATATAATTTAATAGACTCGACCTTAACTTCAAATTTCAGCGATAATACGGTTATAAACCGCAGGAACTATCTTTATAAAATCTCGGCTGTTGATACAAATCTTTCGGTCAGGGAAAGCGGGCTTTCAAACGCGGTTATCGTATATGTTCACAATAAGTCGAAAATATCGCAGACACAATTTTCAAATAATATACTCTCTGTCCGATTTTCCGAAAAGGTTGCTTTAAAGATTCCGAATATGACTTCGTTTATTATCGGCAGTCAGATTGGTAATCCTGAGAACATCGGTTTCAAAAATGATTTTGAATACGTTCTGTCATTTGAAAAATTTATCCCTGACGGGACATATTCCTTAAGAGCGTCGGCATTAACTGACTTTTACGGCTCGCCTGTTGACACTGCCGCTGTATCTTTTACTGTAAATAGAGCCGACTCTTTGTTGTTTTATGTTAAAAGCGTATCCCTGATAGAAAGCCGTAAACTGCGCGTTGAATTCAACCTCGATCCGGATACGGTCAGCTCCCGAAATCCCTCTTGCTATGCTTTTGAACCTTTCGGGTTCAGTATTCTGTCTGTTACTCCTGCTGACAATTCAAAGCGGGCAGTTAATCTTACGCTCGATAACAAAGGTACAATCGGCGCAAGCGGAAGGATATACTTTCTGCGTGTCAGTAATGTTTACTCAGGCACCGGAATTAAAATAGTAACCGGTGCGGGAAGCAGTTTCAGCCTTTCTTATATTAAAGAAGATCTTAACAGTGCAGTTGTTTACCCGAACCCGTATAAAATATCGTCAGGGCAGGGATATCTCACGTTTGCCAACCTTACAAAAACCGTGACAATATCAGTCTATGATGTTACCGGAAGTTTTATTGCCGAAGTAAAAGAGGAAGCCTGTAACGGAGGCATTCAGTGGCAGGCAAAGGATTCAAAAGGAAGAAACCTTCCGACAGGAATATATATCTTCAGGGCAGAAGGGAAGAACTCTTCGGGAGCGGATGTTGAGGCAAAAACCGGGAAATTCGCAGTTATAAAATAAAAAAAGGAGATGCCCTTTCGACTGCAATCTGAGGCATCTCCCCTGATAGAATTGATTTCTTTACTATCTTTTGTTTACTGAATCTTTGAATTCTTTTCCGGCTTTGAATTTAATGGTCTTCGCGGCGGCAATTTTCAACGGTTTTCCGGTTTGCGGATTACGTCCGGTTCTTGCTTTCCTTTTTCCGACCGAGAATGTCCCGAAGCCTACAAGAGCCAGTTTGTCGCCCTTTTTCAGAGTTTTCTTTACTGTGTCAGTAAATGATTCAAGAAAATTTTTCGCAGCTACTTTTGTTGCATCGTTGTCACTCGCGAGCTTTTCAATGAGTTGTTCTTTGTTCATTGTGTTTATGTTTTAAGTTAATGGAAAATGTTTTACACAAAAATAATATTGTGAAAGCATAAAAGCAATATGTATATTTTACCTTTTCACGGAAAGTCCGGAGATATCTTTTTAAGCAGTTCCAGCCTGAATTCATCTTTCAGGAAAATATTCATGACTTTAACGGATTCATTGTAAAAATCTGATTCTTTGAGCTTAATGTATTTTCCGAACGACTTTAAAGAATTATCGTGCGCGGGTGTGCGATGCCTTCCTTTTTTGACCTTTAAATATTTATTTAAGTAAGAAATTAATACGTTGTAATCGTGAGTTGTTCCGGAAATATCAACGAATGATTTTACGGCAGAGAGTTCATGATTAAAGACTTTTTCGTCTGTTTCGTTAAACAGTTCAATTATATACCTCAGCGATTTTGCTTCGATACGCGCCTGATGAAGTTTTCTGAATTTGTCTCTGCTTAATGAGATATCAAATCCGCATTGTATCTTTTCCAGGTGAGCAATTACTATACTCCGGAAAAGACCGTTTAAGGCGGAATCTGATATGTCTGACAGTTCTTCAGGTAATGAAGGAGAATAGTCCGATAAACATATAAATTCTTTTTTCTTTTCCGGAAACAGAATAAGTTCGTAATGCCCCAGCAAAATTTCTTTTTCTTTCCCGAATAATGAGTCTAAATATTTCCTGAAATCATTTAAAAAGAAAGACTGTACCAGCGCGCAATCGGAATATTCACCCGTGATGCTTATGCAAACTGATAGTTCTCTTGCCGTCCCGGTTAATTTAACAAGATTTTTAAGGTGTGAACATAATTGAGCCGGATAATACCCCGAATACGTTAAACCTTCCAGTACAGACCTGAGCCTTCTTGCTGACACTCTTGTTCCGTGTATTGACTTCAGAGAGCCGGACGTTATCAGCTCGTCAATATTCCGGAAAAGGATATCTGTTCTCAGGGAAATAGCAGTATGTAAAAACTCGGAATTTATCACAAAACCGTCTTATGTTTTTTCGTAAGTTCATTACGGATCAATACCGAAAATAAAAGAAATTACCAATATTTGCTATATTAAAATAAAACTTGTTATATAAATAAAATTGCGGATAAAAAAAACCCGGGTATTAGTTGAAAACACCCGGGCTTCGGAGTAAGCTATGAGAAAAGAATCTTTATTTCAACTCTCTATTTCACGAGAATCATTTTTTTCGTCGTATTGTATGCGCCTGCCGTAATCCTGTAAAAATAAACTCCTGACGATAATTTTGAACCGTCAAAGTCAGTTGAATACTGACCGGCCATCAGTTTTTTGCTGTTAATGAGTGTTGATATTTCTCTGCCCGTTAAGTCAAAAACTTTAATTGTGACAGTTTCATTCGACGGTATAGAGAAGTTAATCTTTGTTGTCGGGTTGAAAGGATTCGGATAGTTTTGGGCTAAATCGAATACTTTCGGTATTTCTGTTCCGAGTTGATTTATTCCGACTGCATAGTTCTTTGATACCTGGAGAACATTGATAGCTAAGAACGGATTGTGCATTCCAAGGCTTTTATCGTTTGTAATCACAAGATAGTTCCAGTAGGCTTTTCTCAGGTTTAGGTTTGTTGAGTCTCTGGCTATCATCTGCCATGAAACAGAATCAACCCCAACAGGCGGTAAAGCGACCCTGAGATTTTTCAGGCATCCGGCAACTTCTTTCTGCCAGGTTTGGATTAATCCGTTGCCGTCATAATCTTCAGGCGCCACGAAGTCATCAAACGATGATTTTCCCGGATGGCATCCTTCGCATCCGGATACATTGTCAACATTTGTTGCCGCGTAATTCATGTTAAATGAGTGTCCGCCGATTTTATCCCTTGATACTGTTCCTGTGTCAGTCGTTGGTGACATGTGGCATCCTACGCATGCACCGGAGATATTTTTATGCGAGCCGGACATGTAAGGGAATCCGAATGTAGCGAGGTTTTGTCCTAATAATACATCGCCCTGCGGGTTTTCGTGCGGTCCCCAAGTACTTGAGAACGAACCGCGTACCGTAATATAAGTTCTGTTATCTCTTCTTGCTGAGTGACAGCTGATACAGAGTTTGCCCGTACCGGTGGATGAATAGTGATATCCGTTTGCAAGTGTATCTGCGCCTGTCGGGACGGTTCTGAGTGAAAACTCATTCGAGTTGCCGTGCGGTTCGTGGCACGTCGGACATCCGATTACTTCCTGGCTTGCAGTCGTTGTGTTCACAGGATATTTGAGATTCTTTGTGTATCCGATAAACGATTCACCGTCGTGACAGCGGTTACAGTCGCCAAGCTGATTTCTCAAGCTATCAGCGACAGTTCGTCCTTCCATGACAGGATGCGAGTGAAGCGAATTCTTATACTGTGAGTAAATATTGTGTCTCCACGGTTCGTCGTGGCAAGAGGCGCAGGCATTAATGCCGTAATTTATTTGTATCTTAGCGTCATCGCCGCCTGTAGCATGCTCGCTTCCCGCTCCGTGGCAGTTTTCACAACCGATGCTGGAAAGTGCTACGAGTGAAGGATATCTGTTCTTCAGTGTGTCCCAGTTTCCTTTTTTAGGAGGTGAGAAATTTGTCCAGCTCCATCCTAAATCCCTGGCTTTATCGTCAAATCCGCCGTTAATGGCGAATAAATTATGGTCGTAACCGGTTGTATGACATTTCATACATGATGTGCCGTAACCAGCCGAGCCGGAATCTATATTATAACGGAAAATGTTAGCGTGTCCGCTGACTTTCCATCTGTTGAAAATTTCCACGAATGCAGGTGTTGCGCCGTGGCAGGACATACAATTCGGATAAGCCGCGGGAACGTTATAAAAGCCGCCCGTACCAACAAAATCAGATGAATAAATCTTAATGGTTGTATCTTTCGATCCTGATGAAGTCGTGATTGCGCATTTCACTTCGTATGTACCTTTTATATCCGTACGGAATTTAACCCAGTTTAAAGAGGGTATATTAGTAATTGCAGCTGCCGAGCCTGAAGGTTTGGATAACATCGTCCAGGTTTTGCTTTGTATTGAAGTTGTGTCCCCGAAATTAAATACCGATAAATAAACAAATAATTTATTGGGAACGGAATTTAAACCTGTCGTTGTGCAGGAATCCGGTGTTAATGCGGGTACTGTTTTCAGCATATCCGGCGTTACAAACTGGTTTACAATTTTCGGCCTCGGTGCGGCGTAGATAATACCGGCACTCAGGAGCAGAATTAAGGACGTTTGGAGAAATTTTTTCATGGCTTTTACCTTTTGTTTAGTTAGAAATTAAAATTTTAATTGAGAATTTCGTTAAATAATTTCTTTTATTTACATACTATAATACAATAATTATGCCAAATTATAAATATTGTAATATCAGTATTTAACCACAAGGCAGATACTTTTTAAGTGTAGAAAAAAAGGACAAACTGAATTATACTGGGGAAATTATTTACAGTGGAAATTTTTGTTAATAAAAACCTCGCAGGAAAGACATATCGGTAGCAGAAAGTGGTATAAAAAATAAAACCCCGCATGAGTGAAATGCCGGTAGCACCAAACCTTTGTAGATGTGACATATTGGTAGCTCGAACAAAACAGAGGAGAAGGAGAGATTCGAACTCTCGATAGAGTTGCCCCTATAACGGTTTTCGAGACCGCCGCTTTCAACCGCTCAGCCACTTCTCCGAAATATGTTATTTCAACGCTTTTAAAATATACTTTTATTGATTGTTATTCAATCTAATTATATAAACCTTGTTCGCTATATTTGAATTGACTCTTGATTTTTACTTTCCTTTCATGAAAACTCAACCGAATAATTTTTATGGTTTGAAACTTTCTTTATGTTTTATTATATTACCTTTTTGCATAAAATTATATTTACAGGAAAATGTTTGCTATAGTAGAAATCAGGGGCAATCAGTTTAAGGTAACGGAGAACCAGAATCTTTTTGTACCTAAATTGTCGGGAGAAGCCGGAAGCAAGGTTGAGTTTGAAAAAGTGCTCATGTACTCGCCTGATGACAAGAAATTTGAAATCGGCGCACCCTCACTTAATATGAAAGTTGAAGCAACTATTGTTAATCATCTCAAAGATGATAAAGTTGTTGTGTTCAAGAAGAAAAAAAGAAAAGGCTATAAGGTAACAAAAGGTCACAAACAGCAGTTTACTGAAATAGCGATTAACAAAATATCATAAGAGTTTTAATAATCAAATTTTAAAGTGTTATGGCACATAAAAAGGGTCTTGGCAGTTCTAAAAACGGACGCGACTCACAGTCTAAACGGCTTGGTGTAAAAAAATACGGCGGCGAAACAGTGAAAGCCGGTAATATTATTTGCAGGCAAAGAGGTACAAAATTTCTTCCCGGACAAAATGTTGACCTCGGCAGGGATTTTACAGTATTTTCACTTATTGCCGGAAAAGTTAAATTTACTGATAAACGCGGAAGAAAAGTAATAAATGTTATTCCTTTCGAAGTTCTTCCGGAAACTTCTGTGGAAACTTCTGTGGAAACTTCTGTGCAAGCTTAGACTGTCTTAAATTTGTAAAAAAAAGCGGCTCCCTTCTTGGAAAGCCGCTTTTGTTATATATATTAATATTTTATTCAGCTCACAATTTTAAGCATCGATTTTACATCATCTGCGGATTTATCAAATGCTGTTTTTTCCTCATCCGATAGTTTTATTGGTACGATTTCTTCCATTCCCGATGCTCCGATCTTCACCGGTACGCCGAGACATATATCGCTATGCCCGAATTCACCCTGTAAATAAACACAACACGGCATTATCTTGTGACGGTTGTTGACTATGGCGTCAATCATCTGCACTATAGATGCCGCCGGTGCGTAATAGGCACTGCCTGTCTTCAAATGCTTTACAATTTCCGCTCCGCCGTTTCTCGTTCTTTCAATAAGGGCGTCTATCCTGTTCTTAGGCAAAAGGTCAGAAATCGGAATTCCCGCGACTGTAGTGTACCTGACCAGCGGCACCATAGAATCTCCGTGTCCGCCAAGTACGATGGCGTTAATGTTTTCTATGGATACATTCAGTTCCATGCAGATAAACGCTTTGAATCTCGCCGTATCAAGCACTCCCGACATACCCATAACCCTGTTCCTCGGGAAATGGCTGTTAACGAAAGATACGTAAGTCATTGCGTCAAGCGGATTGGATACGACAATTATTATGCTGTTGGGCGAATATTTTACTATTTCCTTTGTGGCTGTTGCAACAATTTCGGAATTAATATGAAGCAGGTCATCCCTTGACATACCCGGTTTTCTGGGAAGTCCCGCCGTGATTACGGCTATATCAGAATTCCCCGTTAATTCGTAAGTGTTTGTGCCGTGCATTTTTGTGTCCGAGTACTGTACGGCTGACGACTGGTAAATATCAAGAGCTTTGCCCTGCGGAGTGCCTTCCACAATATCAAGCAGAACAACGTCATTTGCCAGAGCTTTGTCAACAATAATCTGTGCGGCAGTTGCTCCTACATTACCGGCACCAACGATTGTAATTTTCATTTATTTGTGATTTAATGGTTAATAGAAAATATATTAAAATAGTTTAAAATTATTTTTTATAAATCGTAAGAATAAATACTGTTCCGTTTCCGGATGAATTACACTCGAACTTATCAACAAGCGATCTGATAATAAAAATTCCCCTTCCGTGTTCTTTCTGCAGGTTCTCTTCCCTTGTCGGGTCGGCAAGTTTGTTAACGTCAAATCCTGTTCCTTCGTCTTTTATTGTTACTGTGAGTGAAGTATCGGAATATTCAATTTTAACATAAACTTTCTTTTCACTGTTTTCTTTATTGCCGTGTACTATGGCGTTTACAAGTGCCTCCGATAAAGCTATCTGAAAGTTGATAAGTCTTTCGAAATCCAGATTAAATATCAGATTTATTTCTTCGATTTTTCTTTCAATCCTGCCGATTTCAGACTTGTTACTTGCTAACGTAAATTCAAATACTTCGCTTTTCATTTTGTGTAGGAAATTAAATATTCCATAAAACGTTAATAATAAGATTTTTAGATATATTGGTCAATGTATTATCGCTTGATTGAATAAAATCAAGTCCCCCCATAAAATTTACTCTGGAGTTCCTGCTGAGAAGAAATTCAACCCTCAGAAGCGGTCCGTAAGTGGTAAATGTTCTTTTCAGAATCTTGCTTCCTTTGTCATAAACATATTGTCTTTGAATAAAATGTTTAAACCCGAGCGCAAAAAGAATGTACTCGTTTACCGCATAGCTTGCCTGTGCGTTTGTAATTCTTTCGTCGTAGTATGCGAGCGGACGTACGGAAAAGTTCTTTTCATTGTACTGTCCCTGTTCGTAAATCTTCAGACTTCCGAAAAAATTCAGAGTCAGATTTTTCGTAAATTTATAAAACGTGCTGTCAGATATGTATAACTGCCTGAAAGAAAAACTCTGAATTTGCGAAACAAGGTCTTCAAACTTATATACCGTGTAGTTTGCAAGCACCTGAAACTGATTTCTGGTTACAAGCTGTTTCACCGGACTGAAAGTGCTTACGGAAGTCAGTTTATAAACTTTATTCGTATTGTTGTTGGAACTTTTTTCCTTAAAAAGATAGCTTAATTCCGAATTGTTAATTTCAAATGCCGTCTCAACGTCAAAGTTTCTCAGATTTGTAAATCTGTGCGTCAAAACGGCGTTAAGGGCAAGTTCATCCCTGTCGTCATAGTTCAGTTTACTGTCTGTGTCATATTTCAGAAGTGAAGACGAGCCCATGAATCTTAAATAATTAGTGTTGGAGATAACATAATACGCTTCTGCAAGGAAAGCTGATGAACGGCTGTTGTTGTTCTTATCTTTCTCGATTCTTTCAAGTTCTCTCTGCTGAAGAACGGATATATTGTCCGCGTTTATTAAGTTATGAAGTTCATTACGCTCCGTATATAAAGCCATAACATTGGAAAAAAACTTTCCTTTTTTGAATTCCAGTTTTGCCGAAGCCTGGAGCTGATTCTCATTGATTTTACTGTCGTAAATATTCTCTATAACAATGTTCCCCTGAGACGGTTTATATTTATAATCGTTCTCGATTGACTTAACGTAATAAACACCGCTTATCTGCAGTTTCAGATTATTCGAAAATTTATAGTCAAGGTTATCTCCGAGGAAAACGTACTGCTCGTATCTTGATTGTATGTTATTCTTAACGTTAAAAGTGCTGGCAATGCTGAAAGTCGCCGGAGTATAGAAATCGCTTCTGTAGCTGTATGCGCGAAGAATGGATCTGTTACCCGAGTTATCCGAAAATTGTCTGGTAACGTCCGCGTTCAGTTCGTAGTTGTAATTTATTTTCTCTGAAAGATTGTCATGGTAGAGGTACAGTTTGCCGTTTGAAATAAAATTGTTTAAGTTAAGATTTCTTAACTCTGATTCTAAAACACCTCCTATTCCGGAGTTCCTTTCGCCTATTTGTTCTTCGTTTTTCAGACCGAGTTTCGAATTTATATAAAAGTGATTTGAAGGAACGAACTCTAAATCGGCAAAATAAAAATTATTAAATCCTTTATTAAGCGCTATATCTTTGTTGTCTGAAAGTGATTTGCTCAGAACTCCTGCACCCGCAGAAAAATTTCTGGTTACAGAATAGGTTGATATGAATTTCAGACTGTTGTAATCGCGTGCGAAATTTTCGGAAAGTTTCGTAATATCGGAATTGAAGCCATTTCGGAAATAAACTTTGAATCTCTTATACCTGCCTTCGAAATTAATATTGGAATTCAGCGAAGCAGAATTCTGGTCGCTGTAAAAATCAGTAGATAAGAAATTCCTGTCATAGACTGTGTCGCGCGGGCTCTGAATAAGCTGTGCCCGTGCAATATTAACCGTAACGGCAAGAAACAGAAAAATGCTAATTAAAAACATCTTCATAGCTGAATGCCGTCTGTTGTTTGCCGGAATCCAGCCCGCGGAAAAAACCTTCCAGTGTGCCGAATTTATCCGTGTTCTTTAAGTCTTTTGTGCCTGAATCAATTATGATTTCCCCTTTTTCCAGTACTATAATCTTATCGGATATTCTCTCAATCATATCAAGTAAATGAGAACAGTAAAATATCGTCTTTCCTTTATGAGCTAAAACGCTTACCATATCCTGAAAAACAAAAATTGAATTCGCGTCTAATCCGTTGAGCGGTTCGTCGAAAAGTAATATTTCAGGATTGTGAAGCATAGCGGAAGTAATCAGTATCTTCTGCCTGTTGCCTTTGGATAATCTGCCGATAGCTTCGTTTAAAAAACTTTTGAATCCGAATAATTCAGAAAAATATGCTATTCTGTGTCCGGCTGTTTTTTTTCCGATATCGCGGACGGTACAGACAAAATCAAAATATTCCTGAACGGATAAAGAACTGAAAAGGTCCGATGATTCAGGCACGTAACCCGTCCGTTTTTTTATTTCAGTTAAATTATCTTTAACCTCCAGTCCGCAAACTTTGACTTTCCCCGATTCGTACGGAATTGTTCCTGCGATAATTTTTATCGTCGTGGATTTACCCGCGCCGTTTGTACCTATATAACCGCAAATTTCACCCGGGCTTATACGGAATGATATACCGTTAACGGCTTTTGCTCCGCCCGGATATGTTTTTTCAAGGTTTTCAATTGAAATCATTCGAAAATTATTGTTTTTAGCAAGTTATCAAAGATTTTCATCAATTAAAATTACATATAAGCGCATAATATAAGAATATTTTCAGATTTTTTTTCAAATTGTAATTACAGATTATAATTTTTATCTTCTCTCAGCAGTATTAAAATGCAATTTCAGCATTGAAACGCTGATTTATTTTGTATTGTTTGCTCAAATGGCGGAACTGGTAGACGCGCTGCATTCAGGGTGCAGTCTATGTATTTAGGTGGGGGTTCGAGTCCCCCTTTGAGCACAAAAAAAGTAAAAAAATGAAAAAAATTGAACAAAATTTGGAAATTAAGGAATTTATTCCCGGAAAACGGGTCGGGACCCAATGCGGACATTGATGTTTTTATCAATGAAATGAAAAACCTGAAAGCAAGAGTCAGTCTTCCTGATAAACTTGCTCGTTTGTTATACATAAGAGGTATGACTGATTACCACAAGGTAATTAAATTTTTCAAGCCTACCAGAGAAAAACTCTATGACCCGCTCCTGATGAAAGGGTGTGATATTGCAACGAAAAGACTGCTTCAGTGCATAGAGAATAAAGAAAAGATTATGGTACTCGGTGATTATGATGTTGACGGTACATGCGGTGTATCTATGTTTTATATGTTCCTGAAACACTTCCAGCTTGAAGCCGCCGTCTATATCCCTGACAGGATTACGGAAGGATACGGAGTTTCCTTCGATGCGATTGACAGAGCCCGCGAGCAGGGAATTAAACTGATAGTGACTATAGATTGCGGTATAACTGCAGTTGATAAAGCCGCCTATGCTAAATCGCAGGGTATAGAAATGATTATTTGTGATCATCATCAGCCCCCAGAACAGCTTCCGGATGTGCTTGCTATAATGGACCCGCTTCAGATTGATTGCGATTATCCTTTTAAATACTTATGCGGCGCCGGAGTTGCTTTTAAACTCGCTCAGTCCGTTTGTAAAAAACTCGGAGAACAGGATTTTGTATATTCATTACTGGATTTTGTTGCAATTGCCACTTCATCCGATATAGTCCCTATTGTTGACGAGAATCGTGTGATTGTAAATGAAGGATTTCGTTTAATTAATACAACTCCGAGACCGTCTTTAAAAACATTAATGGATAAAATCGGTTTAAAGGGAAGTAAAGTAAATACTTCGAATATTGTTTTTTCTCTTGCACCGAGGATTAATGCCGTCGGCAGACTCGGCGATGCTAAACGCGCCGTAGAGCTTCTTACAAGCGAAACAGAATCCGAACTGGATGAACTTGCGGCAGTACTTGACGTTGAAAATTTTAACAGGCGCGAACTCGATAAAACTATTACCGAAAATGCGTTTAAATTGTATGAAAGTCTCGGAATAAACGGAAATACTTTTTCAATCGTTCTGCATAATGAGGAATGGCATCCCGGTGTCATCGGTATCGTTGCCGCGCGCCTTGTTGAGAAATATAACCGCCCGTCAATCGTTATGACGACCGTAAACGGAGTTGCCAAGGGAAGCGCGAGGAGTATCAGCGGTTTTAATATTTACGAAGCTCTGAAAAAGTGCGAAGGAATGCTGATTCAGTTTGGAGGGCATTGCCATGCCGCCGGACTCGAAATCAATATCGAAAATATTCCTGAATTCCGTAAGAAGTTTAATTACCTTGCGTCTCAGGAGCTTACTAAACAGGAACTTCAGCCGGAAATTGACGTTGATATGGAAATTGAATTCGATGAAATAAATCCTACATTTACGAAGATATTATCGTTTTTTGAACCCTTTGGTCCGGGAAACAGTGTCCCTCTTTTTGTTACTAAAGATGTTCAGATTATAGGTGAAGTGCGGTACGCAAAAGCTGATACGCATATTTTCAAAGTACGTGATACACACTCTCATAAAGCTATGGATGCCGTATTCTTCTATTCGAAAGATTTTCACGATAAAATTGAAAAAGGCGTGGTTTGCGATATTTGTTATTCTGTCGAAAAGAATTTATGGAACGGAAAAGAAACTACAAAACTCACGATTAAAGATATGAAATTTCATTAACAATATTTTAAACTACAGATTATGTCAGGTCATTCCAAATGGGCAACAATTAAGAGGAAAAAAGCTTCTACTGACGCCGCAAGAGGCAAAGTTTTCACGAAATTAATAAAGGAAATAACCATTTCCGCGCGCGACGGCGGAGGTGACCCTGTCGGGAATCCGCGGCTCAGGCTTGCGATTCAATCCGCGAAATCCAGCAATATGCCTCAGGATAATATTACACGGGCAATTAAAAAAGGCACGGGCGAACTCGAAGGCGTGAAATATGAAGAAATTACTTATGAAGCATACGCGCCGCATGGCATTGCCGTGATGATCCAGTGTGTCACTGATAACCGTAACAGGACCGTTGCCGAACTCAGGCACATGATTTCAAAGCATAACGGAAATCTCGGTGATAGCGGCTCGGTAGCATGGATGTTCGAAAGAAAAGGCGTTGTGACAATCGAAAAGGGAAACCATACGGAAGATGATGTGATGGAAATAATTCTCGACGCCGGTGCGGATGACCTTAAAACAGAAGAAGAATTTTTCGAAGTTATTACTTCAATGGAAAATCTCGAGAAAGTCCGTAAAGCCCTTGATGAAAAAAAATATAAAATTGAAAGTGCGAGTCTGCAGTATATAGCCAAAGACCTCGTCGCGCTTGATGAAGCAAAGGGGGCTGATTTAATGAAGTTTCTCGATATTATCGAGGAGTATGACGATGTTCAGAATTTATTTACTAACGCGGATTTTTAATTCAGTATGTTATGCGCATAATAGGCGTTGACCCCGGCTCAGTCGTAACGGGTATCGGTGTGATAGAAGCCGCGGACGGCAAAGTAAAACTTCTGGATTACGGCGTCCTTAAGATGAACTCTAAAATGCCGATGACAGTGAGATTAAAAAAGGTTTACGATTGTGTCATCAGAAAATTATCGGAATATAAACCGGATGAACTTGCGATTGAAACACAGTTCTACGGGAAGAATATACAATCAACTTTAAAACTCGGACAGATAAAAGGAACTGTAATAATTGCCGCTTTAAACAGTTATGTTAATGTCGTTGAATACTCGCCGCGGGAAATTAAAAAATCAGTCACCGGAAGCGGCGCTTCTTCTAAACAGCAGGTTCAGTATATGGTGAAAACAATTTTATCTATGCGGAGCGATAATATTCCGGGCGACGCTTCCGATGCGCTTGCCATTGCGCTCTGTCATAATTATTCTGTTAACGGTATTCATGGAAGCCTGAAAAATAAGAAACAAAAAGGAAACCTCCGCGGAACGTGGAAAGAATTTATAGACAATAATCCCTCGAAAATTTACAGTAAGAAATAAAATGATAACATCAATAAAAGGAAAACTGGTCTTTAAAGGCGTGAATGATGTGGTTATTGAAGTCAGCGGAATCGGTTACAGTGTGTATGTCTCAAAGAGAGTCATGGAAAACCTGCCGGAGCTTAATGAAGAGTTTTACATCAGTACCCTGCTTGATGTAAAAGAAAACTCGCTCACTCTGTACGGCTTTCATAATGAGAGGGAACGGGAAATATTTAAACTTCTTGTGACGGTGAACGGTATAAGCGCAAAATCAGCTCATACAATCCTCTCTCATGCTTCATTCGAGGATATTATCGGGCTCATAACCAGCAAAGATTCTTTTGCCGTTAAAATACCTGGTATCGGAAGCAGAAAAATTGAAATGATATCACTCGCCCTGAAAGATAAAATATTTAAGATAACAGAGACGGGAGGAGCAGGCGCGCAGTATCTGCCGTTATCAGGCGGCAATGAACAGGCACGTCTCGAAGCGCTTCACGCCCTTATGAACCTTGGTTATTCAAGAAATGACGGCGAAAAAATAATACGCGAAGTGCTGAAATCCGCTCCCTGCATCGAATTTACAACGGAAGAATTAATAAGGAAATCTCTTGATTTTATATCGTAATTAATATTTATCTATGCCAAAACAAAATTTAGAAAAAACCTGGAAAGAAATCCGGACGATACTGAAAGCTCATCCGTGGCACGGTGTTTATATCGGTAAACACTCTCCGGCAATAATTACTGCTTATATCGAGATTGTACCGACCGATACATTAAAATATGAACTCGACAAGCAAAGCGGATATCTTAAAATTGACCGTCCGCAATTGTACTCCAATGTCTGCCCCACTCCTTACGGACTAATACCTCAGACTTATTGCGGAGACAGTGTCGCAGATTTTTGCTGTGAAAAAACCGGAAGAAAAGACATTAAAGGCGACGGCGACCCGCTTGATATATGTATATTAACGGAGAAAGTTATTACACATAATGACATACTCGTACAGGCATCGCCGATAGGCGGTCTCAGAATGATTGACGGCGACGAAGCCGACGATAAGATACTTGCCGTGATGCACCGCGACAGTATTTTCGGCGAATGGGATGATATTAATGATTGTCCACAGCCATTAATTGAGCGTATTAAACATTATTTCCTTACTTATAAAGAAGCCCCGGGAGCGGATAAACGTATATGCGAAATCACGCATGTTTACGGCAGGGAAGAGGCATACGAAGTGATTGAGCGCAGTCATCAGGACTATATCGAGCTTTACAGCCGTATGGACGATTTACTCCACAATAAATTCTGAGAAATAACGAAAAGGAATGTTTTTTAGCAATAATATTTTGTTATTTCAATAACAGAATATTATAGTTAATAGTTATTTCAATAAAATATTACTATAGACTCCCAATATCAGCGGAGAGGTTGAAATATCGGATTAAAGATTTCTCAGTTTTTCTTCCCGAATGACTTGTTGAAATTTTCAAGCCAGTCGTTTACGTTTTCAACCATAGGCGCATTGCTGTCCGGGTGGTTTACGTAATGGTTTAATTCTACTTTCGTCAGATTGTAAACAAATTTGAATTTGGCTTCAGAGAGCAAGCCCGGGAACATCTGCTCGAGTTTATGCATGTACATGTTCTTCTGATGCATCAGCAATATCCAGTTTACTTTCAGGGAATTAATAACATTTGCTGAAAGAAAGCCCTTTACTGTCGGAGCGCCTTTAAGCAGTCCGCCTGCCATATTCAGCGAGCCGAGTGTTGAACATGTTTTTATTATTCCTGCTCCGGCGTTCAGCAGTCTCGTTTCTAAGGGCTTATTCATATCCCATGAATTTTTCCAGTTCTCACTCCCAACCGCAGTGTTAACGTAAGTAGTGATTGTTTTCCCGGGATTTTTGATTAAATTACTAACAAACTCAACATTAGTATTAACAACGTTTTTACCCGCGTTATAAAGGTCATTTTTCAGTCTGCCGTCGGAAATATAATCCGAGGCTGATTTTTTAATGTTTTGAACCGCAGTTTCAACGTTTCCTAACATTTTCAGCCCCTCTAACGGATTTTTATCCATTTCATTCGTAAAGTTATTCACCACCTGCTTGACTTCAAAGTATTTTTCAAAAGTACGATAAGTGAGATTATCCACTTCTTTATAGCTGTTAGGAACGGTCTGAATCAGTGACTTTGTAATAGCGGCAGGATTATCCCCCGCATATTTTTTCTCACGCTCGGCATTTTTTTCAAGCCATTTTTGTTTTTCGTTTAAAAACTCCCTTAAGTCTTTTTTGTTCTCGGGTGAAAGAATTATCTTTTTTTTCTCGGTTTTGCTTTTATCAATGACG
>JAPLFI010000343.1 GCA_026390755.1 Ignavibacteriota bacterium | reverse complement strand
TTCATTAAGTGCTCAAAGATTGAGACATCGATGAGTGTCGATGCCATCCAGCTGATCTCGCAGGTGTACCCGAAGATCCAAGCGATGTGGGAATTCTTTGTCGTACTGATAAAATCGTCAATATTGTTTCCCACGCTGCAGGAACCGATGAGTACTCCTTCGATGTTGGAATAGTTCGCAGCGTTTTTTACTGCACGAAACATTGCCGGTTTCATGCCCGTTTTTGCCTTGAGTCCGCCGATCCGTTTCCCGTATCCGTGAGCAGCGACGTACAAAAAGAGCCGGTCTTCCCGTGTGATCGTGAGATCATCGGTAAGTGCCCGGCGGAACCCGACTTTTTCGTAAAAGTTCGCGTAGTAGATGTTGAAGTCGCCCTTGAAACTCTCGAGCCCTTCGAGGAATGCAAGGACAGACGGGCGTTTGGGTTTCTGCTCCGGTGTCCACCAGAGCCCCTCAATCACAAGGAGTGCCATGCTGCTCATGGATGCTGCTCCCTGTGCAAAGGGATAATAATATTGAAAGAACGGCACAATTTGCATTCGTTGTAACGGATTTACATCGTTGTACCGTTTCTGTACAAAAGGGTGGCGAATGTTTTTATCCGGATACCTGCGAGGCTTTTTGATTAAATCCTCGCAATGTATTATCTGACTCGCGACGAAAAGGAGTGTTGATGAATTCTCGAACCGGCGATTCGGAAAAATCAGAAACCGGGATGCATACAGATACAACGTGAATATCGGGAACCAAAATTAAAGGAAAAATGTGAAATACACAAATTGAGGGATGAAGGTGAGATAAATATGGAAGTAAAAACATGTGCACGAATAAGTACAGTTCTTTTAGTAATTGCTCTCGGGGGTCTCATTCTTGTTGAGACTATTTCATTAAATAGTAATAATATAGTTATAAAAGTTCAATCTGGCGCAATAATTTATCTTACATTACTCTCGGTTGCTCTGTTTTATGAAAATTACAAAGTCAAATTAGCAGAAAAACTCAAAAAACCTTGGGTAGCAAATTTTGGGAAATTATTCTTTGTTTTTTTCGCGGTCGGTTTATTAGGTCTTGAAATTACCTCTTACCTTGGGGGAAATGGCATATATTGGGTACCAATACTTATGTCAGTTCTTGCAATCGGTTTGTTTTTTGCGAATCAAGCAATTAACCGCTCATAATTTTTTAATAAATAACAGTTAACAATGCATTAATCAAAAAATCATTCCTTTATTGGTTTAAATTGCATGATGAGATATACCATACTCATAATAGCGATAAATGTAAAGGCGGTTGCCACTCCAAATAAAATTTTTTGAGTAAATAAAGAAATTATAGGGACGTAACTGAGATACAACGCATAAATGCTGGAGAAAACACCGACAGCGGTCATTACTATGGCAACAAAATAGTCTTGAGGAAGAATGGATTTGCATTCAGTTCCTTGTTTTATTACAATTGCAGCTAAAGAAACAGCTAGGATTGTAGTATTAATTGTAATATATAAATTTACAATATTCCGCATCCCATCGACCGGATAATCTCCACCCAAAAATAAACTAAATACTAAAAAACCGATGAGAGCGGTACTATAAAGAATAAACCATGATTTATTTTCCATAAATTAATAGAACCTATCGAAGTATTTATTTTCTGTCTTTTATCCGCAAAACGTTATACGCCAGCACACCTATGAACATTGAAGAATCTTTATGATACAATCCCTAAAACTAAAATTTGGTAAAGCGCCCAATCTACCGCATGAATCTTTCCAAACAACGCCCATCACGGTTTTCGTTGGCCCCAACAATTCAGGTAAGAGCAAGATTTTAGCTGAGATACATCAGTTC
>JAPLFI010000175.1 GCA_026390755.1 Ignavibacteriota bacterium | reverse complement strand
ATAGCAATTTTCTTTATTGCACAGAAAATAATAAGAAGAAAAATTACACACGAAATGCTGATAGAAAATCATGCAGTCGGTGGTTTCCTTTATAATGCAGTGTGCGTTATTTACGCCGTTCTGATAGCGTTTGTGGTTTTTGTAATATGGAACAAGATGGAGGAAACCAATTCAAAAATTGAACGGGAAGCAAACAACTTACTTAACTTGTATTATGATGCCTCTGTTTTTCCCGATACCATAAAAACGGAAATCCAGGCAACAATCCGTGAATATGTGAAGAGAGTTACAAAAGAAGAATGGGAATCCATGTCCGTGGGGAAGGTGGATACAGGAGCTACAAAGACATTCATAAAGCTGAACAGGATATTTTTATCGGTTAATTCAAATCAGGTTCCAAACACCGAGGTCCTCTCGCAGTCATTGAAAAACCTGAGCGAAATAAGGGAATTCAGACGGCACAGGGTTTTGAGCAGTCGGCAGAATATGCCGGATATATTATGGCTCGTACTGATAATATGTTCGGTAATACTGGTTGTATTTACATTTTTCTTCAGCACATTAAACAGCCGGCACCAGTATGTTATGACGGCATTTCTGGTATTTGTAAGTGTACTTGTATTATATCTGATTTATGTGCTGGATCATCCGTTTATAGGCTCTGACGCTATTAAACCGGAAGCATTCCAGCCCTTGCTGGATATTATCAAGAGAAAAGGAAATTAATTTCATGTATTAATAAGCGGACGAATTTATAGCCGGCTGAGTGTATTGTGAAAATATCTTTCGGGACTGACGGATTATCTTCGATATTTTCCCGAGCATTTGTAAAATTAATTAAAGTGTTTTTATTGCTTTGATATATTAGTTTTGTGATAGTTTAATTATTACTTTTGACAAAAGAGTTTAAGACTAAAAGGGAGGAAAAATGCTTCACGAACCATCAGCCGTCATCGGCACGGACAACGCAGCCGAGAAAAAAGCAAAATTAGGAGTAATCTTATTTTTTGTTTACACAATTATTTACGCGGGTTTTGTAGTTATTGGCCTGACGAAACCTGAATTAATGGGGCTGGAATTAATAAGCGGACAGAACATTGCCATAATCTACGGATTCGGACTGATAGTATTGGCAATAGTTATGGGATTTATCTATAACTATTTCTGCACAAAAATGGAAAACAAACTGAATAAAAACTAAAACCAAATAAATTAAAATTATGATTTATGAAGTTTCAAATTTAGCCATTGTAATTTTTTTATTTATCGTCGGTTTAGTGCTTGGGTTATCCTTTTACTTTGCCAGAAAGACTAAATCGTCCGCAGGATATTATGCCGCAGGGGGAAACATACACTGGGCAGTAAACGGCATCGCATTCGCCGGGGACTACTTATCGGCAGCTTCTTTCCTCGGGATTTGCGGAATGATTGCATATTCAGGTTACGACGGATTCCTTTATTCAATAGGATATCTCGCGGGATGGGTAGTGGCATTATTCCTTGTTGCCGAGCCATTAAAAAAACTCGGCAAATACACTTTCACAGATGCCTTAGATTCAAAATTTGATTCAAAGTCAATTAAACTTGCCGCATCAATCAGCACACTGATTGTTTCTATATTTTATCTCATACCTCAGATGGTAGGAGCAGGAGACCTCGTTGTTCCTCTGCTCGGTCTGCCGCACTGGGCTGGTGTACTGCTTGTCGGCTCAATTGTGATTTTTATTGTTGCAACCGCAGGCATGACCTCAACTACTTATGTTCAGTTTATTAAAGGAGCGTTATTAGTTGTTTTTTCCACCATACTGACTATTTATATATTAAATAACGGACTATCATTAACTCCTGGCGAGAACTATCATAAATTCGCAAAGATTGACGCGGTTGTTACGAATGATTCCCTTGTGAGCGTTGCTGACCCTGCTTACGTCTTAAAAACGACAAAAGTGGCGGGCAAATTAGTTTTTGTTAAACTTGAAAAAAGCGGTTCCGAATGCTGGTATAATGTAAACAAAAAGGATGGGAAGGCAACTCTTGAAGAGATGCTTTATACAACCGAGGTTCCGGGCGGAGAAAAACTTTATAACGGTGCACCAAAATCCGAAAGAAAGTTTTTTCAGGTCGGACATCTGAGTAAAATAATTGTTGACGGAAAAGAAGTTGACAAAACAGGTCCCGTTGGTCCTTTTGAATTTATTAAAGCAATTGAAAAAAGCGAGGTTGTCCGTTTCACTAAGAAAGCATTTACGGATGGAAATGATAAAGTGACGGTATGGTATCAGCAAACTACTAAAGGTGAAGATATTATGAAGCCGGGTCTTTTATACAAAATCTCAGATGCCGCAGGGGCAACTATCTGGGATAAATTGAACTTTTTATCTCTTATGCTCGCTTTGTTTCTGGGAACATCCGCATTACCGCATATTTTAATAAGATATTATACGGTACCCAGCCAGCGTGCCGCAAGAAAATCCACAATTGTTGCAATTGCCGCAATCGGATTTTTCTACATATTAACACTATACATGGGGCTTGGCTCTATGATCAGCGGAGTACTGGATGTTGAGAGCAGTAACATGTCGGGTCCGCTGCTGGCTAAAACATTCGGTGTAGGTTTATTCTCGATAATATCGGCAATCGCCTTTGCGACGGTGCTTGGCACTGTCAGCGGACTTATAGTTGCTTCATCGGGCGCCATTGCACATGATTTTATTGACAAGTATCTGCAGGTTGAGATGACGGATAAAGCGAAAGTGAAAGCAGGTAAGATTGCCGCTGTTTGCGTCGGCATTTTTGCCATTATTTTAGGAATTTTATTCAAGGGAATGAACGTATCTTTCCTTGTCGGACTGGCGTTTGCCGTCGCGGCATCCGCTAACCTGCCGGCAATATTGTTCCTATTGTTCTGGAAAAAAACAACGGCTAAAGGTATAGCATGGTCAATCATTGTCGGTATTGTTACTTCAATCGGAATTATACTGTTCTCCCCGACTATGTATGATAAATACGGTTTAGCGCCTAAAGATGCTCTTATACCGCTGGATAACCCCGGAATTATTTCCATACCGTTAGCCGTAATTACACTGGTTATTGTTTCATTAACAACGCAAAAAGATAATTCAACAAAAGATTTTTCAAAATAAAACTGACAACAAATTATTTTTTGCAGTAATAAAACAAAGGGAAATATATTTTCAATATATTTATAATATGAGCAGGTTTTATTTTAAAATAATACTACCACCGGTATTGTCAATACTGTTGTTTATCCTTACTATTTTCCTTTTTATAATACCTCATTTCCAGCAAAACATAATGAACGGCAAGAGGGAAATGATAAAAGAACTGACCAATTCTGCCTGGAGCATTTTATCCAAATATGAATCCGACGAAAGAAGCGGATTGATTACACGCGAAGAAGCGCAAAAGACTGCTGTTTCGAGAATTCAATACCTGCGGTACGGCGATGAAAACAAGGATTATTTCTGGATAACCGATATGCATCCTAATATGATAATGCACCCTTACCGTTTAGATCTGAACGGTAAAGATTTAACAAATTTCAGCGACCCGCACGGAAAGAAATTATTCGTGGAATTTGTAACCACCGTAAAGGAATCAGAGCACGGATATGTGGACTATATGTGGCAATGGAAAGACGATTCGCTTCATATTGTCCCTAAGCTTTCGTACGTAAGAATATTTAAACCGTGGGGCTGGGTTATAGGAACAGGTATTTATATTGAAGACGTAAAAAAGGAAATCACCGCTCTTACAAAAAAACTGGTCTGGATTTCAGTAGGAATATCAATTTTAATTGCTTTTCTGCTGTTATTTAATTCCCGGCAAAGCCTGAAAATCGAACGTCAGAGAATTCAGGCGAGAAATGAGCTTCACGATTCGAAAGAAAAATACAGAACTCTCGTAGAAGCCGCAACCGAAGGATTAATCATGCTTATTGGCGGAAAAATAAGCTTCTTAAATAATATTATAAGTAAAATATCGGGGTATGAATATTCCGAACTAATTAACCTTTCTTTAAGTGAATTAATCAGCGGGAATAACAATAAAGATATTATTAACACATTTTCAAAGGAAATAGTTAAAGAAGGGCAATACGAAATAAATTTACGAAAGAAAGCCGGGGGGTTCATTGAAGTGCTGGTTACATCTTCCACGGCATCGGTCAACGGACAAGCGGTCAATATAATCACTGTTAAAGACCTTTCTGTTGATAAAGACATCAATTTGTCCGTTCTGGATTATCAGAAATTACTCGGGACATTAGATGCCGGTTTTTTCAGGGCAAGTATTGATTCAAAAGGTAAGTTTATATTTGCTAACGATACGGCTATTAAAATATTAGGATATGATAACTTCCGAGAATTATCCGAAGCTCATTTCCCTGATGTGCTTGCAAGTACCGATGACAAAAATAATCTGAGAATTAATCTGCGTGAAGCCGGTTTTATAAAAAACAAGGTCCTGAAAATCCGAAGGAAGGACGGCGGAACAGCAATAGTCTCGATGACACTTGCTGCGGTCAACGGCGACAGCCGCGGCAGTCTGATATGCGACGGCATTTTAGAAGATATTACTTTGCAGGAGAACGCCAGGGCGGAAACCGATGAATTAATTGCCGGATTAAAATCGAGCAGTATGCTGATTGAACAATCCATTAAAGATTTTTTATCACCGGTAAACACAGTGGATTCGGATTCAACGATAAACAGCGCTATTGATGTTCTTTCAAAGAAAAAAACAGACAGCTTACTGATAACAAAAAATGACGGAAATTATATAGGAATAGTAACTAACAGTGATATTCAGAAGAGGGTGCTATCGCTTAATCTGAGTACGGATAATCCTGTTTATTTAATAATGAGCTCACCCGTTGTTTATATAAATGAGGATACTTCGGTATGCGAGGGAATGAATATCTGCGAGGAAAAAAACTTAAATCACCTTGCCGTCAGAAATGATACGGGCGGGGTTACCGGAATTTTAAGAATAAACGATGTTTATAGTGTTTTAAAAGAGTCTCTGTCGTTTTTTATTTTTGACGTCAGAAAAGCGGAAACGAACGACGAATTAAAGCAACTTTACAAAAAAATTCAACTGTTTATTAAACCGCTTATAAAAAGCGATATATCGGTAAAACACATAACGAATATAACGTCATCTTTTTCGGATGCTGTGACAAAAAGAATAATTGAATTAACGATTAAAGAAATCGGAAAGCCTCCTGCCGGCTTTTCATTTATCAGCATGGGAAGCGAAGGAAGAAGAGAGGAAACTTTACTGACCGACCAGGATAACGCAGTCATTTATGAAAATGTTCCGAATGATAAAGAAAGCCCGGTTAAAGATTATTTCGGCAGGCTCGGTGAGAGGGTTTGTAATTCATTAGACTATATCGGATATTCGTTCTGCAAGGGCAGTATAATGGCAAAGAACCGGCAGTGGTGTCAGCCGGTCAGCGTATGGGAAAAATATTTCGCGGACTGGATAAACACTCCCGAGCCGCAGAATCTTCTGGACGCAACAATATTCTTTGATTTCAGGAATATTTACGGCAATGAAGAAATCACGGATGGTTTGCGGGAAACTATAAGCAAACTGATAAAGGGGCATCCTTTGTTTTTATATCACCTTGCTCATAACACATATAACACAAAGCCGCCGCACATTTCATCCGGGAATATCCTACCGGACAAGCATACTGATACAGTTGATTTAAAGAATGCGGTAAATCTTATCGTTATGTTTGCAAGGACATACGCGCTTCAGAATAATATACGAAGTTCCAACACTATTGACAGATTAAATGCGTTAAAGTCCGGGGATATTATAAACGCAAATACAGCCGACGAAATAATATTCACGTATAATTTTCTGATGAAACTCAGGTTTAAGAATCAAGCCGGTTTATCGAACGAAAACCTGCCTTTATCAAATACGTTAAACACAAAAAAACTTATTGAAATTGAGTTAACAATTCTGAAGAAAGTGCTTTCGTTAATTCCCGTATATCAGAATAAAATAAGCGCTGATTTCAGGTTAACAGTGTAAGCCGGCTTTAAGAATAGATTAAACGGAAAAATAAGCATTCCGTTTAAAACTTCCGTTTTCGCCGCTGTGGACATACCCCAGCTGATTTGTCAGCAGAACGGTCTTTCCAAGTATAAGCGGTTTTTGATTGAAATGGCTATGTCCGTACAGCCAGAAATTAGCACCGGATTTTTCTATAAATTCCGTCAAATCAACGCAAAAAGCTTCGTTAATCGGACTGTTATTATGAGCGGGAAAATTACATAAATGAGAAGGCAAATGGTGCGTAACCACGACTGTTTTTTGTTTCCTCTTAATAAGCGACTGCTTGACAAAACTTAAACTATCAGCATGCAGTTTATTGAAATCTGCCGCTTTAAGCTTTCGGTTTTTATTTGAAATACAGTCAAAATCCGCCACGCTTTGCTCGATTTTTTTTTCGTTGACACTTCTTATTTTCGACCACAGTGTACTGAAAACAAAACGAATATTTTCATATTCCAGATCAATATTATGTACAATGTGAATATTGCTTCTTAAAGTAATATTGTACGACTTGCTGTATTCATTTATGTCTTTGTAATAAAACTCGTGATTACCGGGAACCCAGAATACTTTTTTATAATTATCGGAAATGAAACTAAAAAACGGGTTGTTAAAAAATTCATCGAGCAGAGGAATAATATCACCGGCTAAAATCAATATTTCTCCTTTTACAGAAAGCGGGTTATTTTTAATATATTTGCTGTTTTGCTCAAACTCGAGATGCAAATCGGAACAATACTGAATTTTCATAGTTGAATTTGTCTTTGTTGTTTAATCTGTTCATTTGATACGATTTAATTACTTATTCAATCCTCGTTTATAAGATATTTATTGAAATACTCACGCGGTGATATAATTTGTGTTTCTTCGTATGAGCGGAGAACGAGTAAATCTTTATCTCCTGAAATAATAATATCTGCGTTAATATATTCAGCCAACCGCAGTATCTGATTATTATTTTTATCTCTGCAAATTATTGGAATTATGTTTTCAGGAATTGCACAAATTACAGTTGACTTTATAAAATCAAGAAACTCTTGTAAATCATTTGCTTTGACATTAAATTTCTTTGTAAGAATCCGGGATAATTCACTTATTACAAATTCCGAGATATAAATATTGTGATTTAATAAACAGTGGTTAAATATTCTATGCGCTATACCTTCCGTTAAAAACGAAGATAGTATGACGTTTGTATCAAAGACAATTTTCACTTTAATCCTTTACCTTGTAAATATCGTCATCCGTCAGATAACCTTTTTTCTTTGCATAAGGCATTAATTTTTCTCTTACGGCTTGAAATTCGATTGAAGAGATGTATTTTTCGACGGCACTGACCACTATATCGCTTTTTGTGGTTTTGTGTTTTCTGGCGGCGGTATTGAGCCGTTTCTTAAGTTTTGCGCCGATACTAACCGTTAATATTTCCCTCATAATATTGTAATAATTTGTATTACAATTTACTTTATTCGGGAAATATTTGCAAGATACTATTAAAGGCAATTAATTACATGGTGTGCTCATTTGCATTTATAAAAAAACCGAAAAATTTAAATTAAAACAAGCCCGGCTGGTTGGCAGAGATGCCTTTTTCGAAATCGAGGAGCCATTTTTTTCTCGGTAATCCGCCGCCGTATCCTACAAGTTTTCCGTTCGAGCCTATAACGCGGTGGCAGGGAATAACTATCGAGACCCTGTTTTGTCCGTTGGCGTGAGCCACTGCGCGGACAGCATCGGCATTTCCCATTGCTTCTGCCTGCTCTTTATAAGATATAGTTTTTCCGTAAGGAATAAGCAGGATTTGCTCCCAGACCTTTATCTGAAAATCAGAGCCGGGGATATCGAGTGAAACCGTAAATTCCTTCCTGTTCCGCGCGAAATACTCATCGAGCTCTTTTTTCAGAAGATTCAAATGCATATTACCTCCTTCTTTAGCTCCGGCATCGAATATTTTCATTAAATCTTCAAATTCATTTTTTACGCGTTCGCCGTTATTAAACTCGAGCAGGCAGATTCCCTTTCTCGTTGCCGCCGCCGTCATATTACCCAGCGGGGTTTTAATATCAATGTATTTAATTGTTGTCATTTTCAATTTCCTTATTGCCAATTATTTTAAGAGCAGTTTCGGTAAATTACAAAGTATAAAATCAAAATAATATAAAAGAATTAATGAACGACAGACATATATCGAAAATTGCCGGTGAGCTGAATTTAAAAGAAAACCAGGTATTTGCAACGGCAAAGCTTTTATCGGAAGAAGCGACCGTTCCGTTTATTGCCAGATACAGAAAAGAAATGACAGAAAGTCTTGATGAAACGGAAATAACAGCCATACGCGACCGCTTATCACAGCTTGAAGAACTTGACAAGCGCAGGGAAGCTATATTAAAATCTCTGTCTGAAAGAGAACTGCTGACGGAGGAATTAAAAGAAAAGATAGATGCGGCGGAAACACTGACGGAGCTTGAAGACATATACCTGCCGTTCAGACCTAAGAGGCGTACTCGCGCGACAATTGCTAAAGAAAAGGGTCTTGAGCCGCTTGCACAGGGCTTGTTTGCACAGGATGCGTATGATGTTTTACAGGAAGCGGAAAAGTTTATAAGCGAAGAGAAAGGTGTTCTGACGATTGACGACGCTCTTGCGGGAGCGAGGGATATAATCGCAGAATGGGTAAGCGAAGACAAGACGGCGAGAGAAAGGATGAGAGAACTATTTACGGATAAAGCTGACATTTCGGCAAAGGTAATAAAAGGAAAAGAGGAAACGGGAATAAAGTATAAAGATTATTACGAATGGAAAGAGGCGGCTAAGAACTCTCCCTCTCACAGACTGCTGGCTATGTTCCGCGGAGAGAATGAAGGATTCATAAGGCTTGAGGTGATGCCCGATGAAACAGAAGCGGAAGGCAGGCTCGTGAGGATGTTCGTAAAAGACAGCCGCATTGCGGATAAGCACGGAGACGAAAACGGAATTCCCGAAAAGGAACTGCTTACTGCATCGGGACAGGTATATCTTGCGGTGACTGACAGTTACAAGCGCTTGTTATCATCTTCAATTGAAACAGAATTCAGGGGAACGCTGAAAGAAAAAGCCGATACGGAAGCAATAAAAGTTTTTGCCGAGAATCTGCGGGTGCTGTTGCTTGCGCCGCCGCTCGGGCAAAAAAATGTGCTGGCATTAGACCCGGGATTCAGGACAGGATGCAAGCTCGTTTGTCTGGACAGGCAGGGGAAGTTATTACACAACGATATGATAAATCCGCATACATCACTGAAAGCAAAAGTTGATGCGGCGGAAAGACTGATTGACGTGATAAAGAAATTTGAAACGGAAGTTATCGCAATAGGCAACGGTACGGCAGGCAGGGAAACAGAAGAGTTT
>JAPLFI010000125.1 GCA_026390755.1 Ignavibacteriota bacterium | reverse complement strand
CAAAATTAACTTATAAAAATAAATATTTCAAGTCTATTTTATTCCTTGAAACTATTTTAACACGGAGGCACAGACCTGCCTGCCGTCTACCTGGCATAGACAGGCAGGCAGGGAAGACACGGACTTACACAGAGAATATTTCAGTATCATTGATGTTGAGTAGTTACTATTCCTGCATGTATTATGTAAATTATTTCACCTGATTTAATATCTGCCGGTGAGGTGAAAATCACATCTCCGTACCCCCGTAGAATATCAATCGTTTGCCGTTTTGCGATTATATAAAGATTTCTGTTTCCGGCGGCGGATTGAGTAATATGTTGCTCTGTTTCAGTCCGGGGTTTATCAGTTAGCCAGAAATGGTCGAACCTCCGATAGTCAAGCCCGCTCAGGACTTCCACAATTCCGTCGTTGCATATTATTCTTGAATCGGACGGGAGAGTACGCAGGAATTCAGCCGCAGTTTTCTGCGGAGGGAAACCTGATTTATGCAAATCCGTCCATATAAACGACCACATTGCGAGATAAAACAGCACTGCCGTACCGCTTACTGTGAATATCACTTTTTTTGCAATGTTGTGAGAATTACCTGAAGTAAATATTCTCTCTGAATATAACAGCACTTTACTAATACCGTATCCCGCCATAACACCGTAAAACGGAACTATTGCCGCGAAATGGCGGTTGAGTCCGAGTGTTGACTTCATCAGCCAACTCAGCGTTATGAAAAACAATATCGCCGTGCCGCTCACCACAAGCCATTTATGCTTTTGCAATGTTTCGCGAATACCCAAGAGAACAAATACAAAATTTATACCCATAAACATAACGGGAATCCATACGGGATAATGTATTAAGTCCTGCAATACTTTTAAAGGACCGCCCGATAACGAACTTGACTGCTGAAGCGCGTCGTTCGCAAATTTCTGTGTACCCGTTAAGAACGCGAAAAGCCGTCCGTCGAAATGCAAACGTATGAGTATCCACGCGATTACCGCGGCTAAAGGCAGTATGATAATTAAAAAAGATTTTAATAAATCACTTCGTCCGGCTTTGTTTTTAATTCCGATAAAATAATTCCATAATAAATATAATCCTGTAAATCCAAGCACTGCCCATGCTTCATAACGCAGCAGACACGCCGCGGCAAGAAAAATGGAAGAAATAAAAAATTTTTTATTCTCCGAAAAATAAACAAATAAAATAATTAATAAAGCAAATAACGGCTCGGGTTGCGCCGTAGTGCCCATAAGCAAACCGATAGGGGAGAGAGCCGTCAGGAAAAAAGCTGTCAGCGCGGACGTGTTTTCACTGGATGAGTCTCTAACCATTATGTACGTTATAACCGGTACCGGCATCCATATAAACACATTCAAATACCTGTATAACTGCATCTCACCGCCCAGAAAAACTAAACCCGCCTGCAGATAATGAAAGAGCGGAAGCCATACCCAGTGCACGTCAATATTCAGCGGATTTGCCAGTATATCGCGGGCAATAATGTGATGTGCGTAAGCGTCGGTATCGCCGTCAGGTATGAAGTATATATAAATCAACTGCAGCAGTGCCGATATGCAAAGCGTTGATATTATAACAATATTTACTCTTTTTTTATTGAAGTGTTAAGTGTTAAGTGTTAAGTGTTAAGTGTTAAGTGTTAAGTATTAAGTGTTAAGTGTTAAGTGTTAAGTGTTAAGTGTTAAGTGTTAAGTGTTAAGTGATTAAGTGTTAAGTGATTAAGTGTTAAGTGATTAAGTGTTAAGTGATTAAGTGTTAAGTGATTAAATGATTTCTAGGCATAAGTAATTAAATTTAGAAATATAAAATTTTTGTGAAGAATACCATTAAGATATTAATATCGGTACTTGTCTTTTTCTTTCTCTCCGCATACGCGCAGGCACAGGATATTTTTCCTAAACCCGTAAGCATTGAAAACAGCAACGGCTCGTTTGAGTTTAACCCTCAAACCTATATTACTGCAGATAGCCGCAACGGAATGAATTTAAGCACGTTTAAAATATTACTTAATAGTTATGCCGGAATCAATATTTTCGTTGATAATTATTCCGATTCGCTTAACAAAACCGATAACCCACATTCAATTATATTATTGTTTGACAGTACGGGAAAACTTTCCGTTCCCGAATCATATCAGCTCGAAGTAAAAACAAATAACATTACAATCAAAGGCAGTGAAACGGCAGTGTTCAGGCGACTGATGACACTGTTCCAGCTTATTCAGACAGTTCCGCAGGGATATGCGAAAATTCCGTGCATGAAAATATATGATTATCCGCGTTTTCCTTACCGCGGGATGCACCTCGATGTTGCCCGGCATTTTTTCCCGAAAGAGTATATAAAAAAATACATAGATTATCTTGCGCTCTATAAAATGAATACCTTCCACTGGCACCTGACCGACGATCAGGGCTGGCGAATTGAAATCAAAAAATATCCAAAACT
>JAPLFI010000461.1 GCA_026390755.1 Ignavibacteriota bacterium | reverse complement strand
GGATAGTTTTTCCCTGAATTCATCTTTATTCATAAGCCTTGATATACGGCTCAGGAGTTTAATGTGAATATTAAGCATACTGTCCTTGCCGACAAGAAGGAAAATATATTTCACTTTTTCACCGTCAATAGAATCGAAATCAATCGGTTCTCCCAGTGTGGCAAAAGCCGCGGCAATATCTTTTATATCGTCAGATTTACCGTGCGGAATAGCGAATCCTTTTCCGACTCCTGTTGATACAAGTTTTTCCCTTTCGAAAACACACTTGCGAACTTTTTCGAGGTCTAAGATATTGCCGGAGTTATTCGCAAGGTCTATCATTTTGTTAATGGCATCGGATTTATCCTGAGCGGATACGTTAATGTCAATAATCGCTTCTGTTAATATATCGCTGACTTTCATTTAGAAAAAAATTTAGTTTTAAAATTGCTTAGTTTGTATAATCTTTTATTTTAATCTGATATTCTTCAAGCAGATGTCCGGTCCTCTTCTCCGAATCCGTTTCGACGTTCAGATGAACCAGATTCCTTGATTTATCGGGTATGCAGAGCACGACGTCGGTATTGTTTAAAAATACTTTAACGCCGTCTATCAACGAAACTATCCTTAAAGGAAATTATTCCCATAAATTTATTACTTGACATTTAATTATTAAATTGACATTTTTTGTCAAGTCAAACAATATCATTTTGAATACTATCGGAAATATTCTAAAAGAACACAGAAAAAAGAATAATCTATTAATAAGAGAACTTGCGGCAGAAATCGAAATTGATCCCGCTTTGCTATGCAAATATGAAAACGGATATAGATTACCCACAAAAGAACAAATAAATAAAATAGCAGAATATTTTAATATAAATATAAATAAAATACTGACAATTTGGTTAAGTGACAAAATTGTATATGAATTATCCGACGACACAGAAAATGCATTAGGCGCTATGAAAGTAGCGGAGAAAAAATTTAAGTATCTACAAGCTCAAAAGGAAAAAGAATTATTAAGCAACTCGTAGAAAAATATAAAGCCGATAGAGATTATTACTTAACTAACAAGTATAACGAAACTCAACTTCGGAGTGACTTTCTAGATCCGTTTTTTGAGCTGCTTGGCTGGGATATCAAGAACCATTCAGGAAAACCAACAAATGAAAGAGAAGTAATCTTAGAGGAATCATTAAAAGTAAACGCGTCTGAACATTCAAAAAAACCTGATTATACATTCCGATTGTTCTCGGAAAGAAAATTCTTTTTGGAAGCAAAAAAACCTTGTGTATCTATTGAATCAAATAATGACACGGCAAAACAGATAAGGCGTTATGGGTTCACAGCCAAACTAAAAATATCAGTTTTATCAAATTTTGAATATCTCTTAATATACGATGCCTCGGTTCAGGTTGAGAAAGACGATATTTTTCAAAAAGCATTAATTAAAAAATACTATTTTACTGAATACGAAAGTAAATTTGTGGAAATAAAAGGTCTTTTAGGAAAAGAATCAGTTTATTCCGGAGCATTTGAAACCGTATGGCGTGATATTGAATCCCAAATAAACCAATATTCAATAGACATTCTATTCTTAAACCAAATCAACGAATGGAGATTACTATTAGGCGCAGAGATACATAAACAGGCCCCTAAAATTAAAGAGCAGGAGTTAAATGATGTAGTGCAATGTTATTTAAACAGGGTTTTATTTTTAAGGGTTTGTGAGGACAGAAATTTAGAAGATTACCAATTGCTTCTAAAATTTGCCAATTCTAATGACTTTGAAGCACTCATAAAAAAGTTTAAACAAGCGGATAAAAGGTATAATTCCGGACTGTTCGACCAATTATTAAAAGATAAATTAGTTGAAAATATCAGTTCTGTGTTTTGGACAATTATCAAACAGCTTTACTATCCTGAAAGCCCTTATTCATTTTCTGTGTTTTCATCAGATATTTTAGGCAGTATTTATGAAATTTTCCTTTCTGAAAAGCTATCGCTTCGAAATAAATCAATCACCTTAGTTAAAAAGCCGGAAATTGTTGACAGAGATATTATCACTACGCCGACTTTCATTATCAGCGATATTTTAAGGAACACGGTACTGCCTAAATGCTGGGGAAAGACTGATAAAGAAATACTTAAACTAAAATTCGCTGATATTTCCTGCGGTTCCGGTGCGTTTTTGCTGGAATTATTCCAATTACTGAACGATATTTTGATTGACTATTATTTAAAAAATGATAAATCAAAACTCGTACAAACAAGCATCAACACATACAGACTTAAATTCAGAATAAAGCTGGATCTTTTATTGAATTGCATCTTTGGAGTTGATAAAGATTACAATGCTGTTGAAGCAACCAAATTCGGTTTATTGCTGAAATTGTTGGAAAATGAAGACGTAAATTCTACTAATGCAAACATACCT
>JAPLFI010000390.1 GCA_026390755.1 Ignavibacteriota bacterium | reverse complement strand
GTTAAGTGTTAAGTGTTAAGTGTTAAGTGTTAAGTGTTAAGTGTTAAGTGTTAAGGGTTTAGTGTTAAGGGTTTAGGTCGATAGTTTCTTGGAGTAATACATTTCGAGGAAGGTCAGGATTACGGCTGAGATAATAAACCAGTACCAGAGGGATGTGCCGGTGCGGTTCTCTGCAACAATGCCCGCAAGTTCTGTGCCCGGATTTGTGATAATCTGCACGTTTTTTAAACCTGATTGTTTAAAGTAATCAGTGATTTCCGATGCAGATGCGAGCAACAGATTGCTTTCCAATGTATCGTGATTTAAAATCGCATTTTGCTTGTTAGTATATGCATGTACGTTAAAAGCACTTGTGAGATATGTATCGTGATTTAAAATCGCATTTTGCTTGTTATTATATGTATGTCCGCTAAAAGCACTTGTGAGATATGCCTCGTGATTCGAAATCGCATTTTGCTTGTTAGTATATGCATGTCCGTTAAAAGCACTTGTGAGGTAAGCAACTGATTTTGTGATTACAGGCGCGAAGAGCGGATTCTTAGGAAAATCGGACATTTGCATATCCGCCGATACCGCACAGAAAAGCAAGGGACTCCCGGGTGTCTTTGTTTCCAGAAGAAACGGTACGTTATCTTTCATTGTCATCAGCACAGATGTACTGATGCCCGCTAAAGAGGGGTATATACTGTAAATTTCAGGGGCATCTATATCGGGACTGAAATCGGTTGCAGTCAGCGATTTATCGCGAAAGATGCCTTCAAGCACAGGATGCTGAAAATCGAGGCTCGAAAATTTTCCTCCCGATGACAACAATGGGTTCACTGCAGATTTGCCGTTAATTTTTTCAGTGAGTTTGAATCCGCCGAGCTTTGAAAGTAATTCGTTATAACTTTTTACATCAGCATTCACCGGCGGAAAGATGAAGACTCCCCTGCCCTGTTTTAAGTAATCCGATACGGCATTGATTTCATCCACTGAAAATGAAGTTTTACCGGCTATGAATATCATACCGGTTTGATCCTCCGAACCGGACAACGAACCTGTCGGAGTACCTGTCGGTGAACCTGTCGGAGTACCTGTCGGTGAACCTGTCGGAGTACCTGTCGGTGAACCTGCCGTCAGATCCGCCAAAGATGAAATTGTTTTTATTTTATAAACAGGTGATAAGCCGAGCACTGTCCTTATATACCGTGAAGCCTCAGCAGTCGGCGAATATATTCCTACCGAATACTCTTCGGGAACGAAGAGATTAAAACTGAAGCGGTTATCTTTCGCAATTTCATCGTCCTGATAGTTCGCCTGTACGAGCTCTGCATAACCATTAACCAATCCAGGTTTTGAAGGCTTGAAGGAGAATTCAATTTCTTTGCGCTCATACGGTGCAAGGTCGGCATACATTTCGGAGATTTTCTGTCCTTCTATGTACAGGTTAATCTGTTTACCCGTAACGTTGTAATTATTGAAATTCTTCAAAGCCGCTGTGAGTTTTATTTCGCGCGACGGCTCGATTAGCTTCGTTTTAATATCAATTGCGTTTATTGATATGTTGTTGGGTACGCGATGTCCGAGATTCAGAAGATATAAATACGAAGAGCTTTGCCGGAAATCAGCGGTATTATCGAACGTCTGCGACACTGACGAGCGCGGAGGACTGAAATTGATTTTTTGGAAGTCGGAGATGATAAAGATTTCATTAACCGGATATGCATTTTCCGATATTATCTCCTGAGCCTTACGTATTGCCGGAGAAATATCGAACACAGCATCCGATACGCCTGCCGATGTATCAGTATTGACGGAAGGATTCTTCGTATCCCGCAAAGTACTATATTCTGGAGCCGTCAGTGAACTTGTACGAATGATATATAATTTATCCGAAGAAGAATACAATTTATCAATTTGTTTCAACTCTTCCTTCGCAACGGAAAACAGTTCACCGCGCGCAGAGCGGGCTGACATTGAGAATGAATCGTCTATGAATACAATACTCAGTTTCGTAAGATTTTCTCCTTTGCCCTGTGTATATCCGCGGAAAATCGGGTCGGCAAAAGCAAGTACAATGAAAATGATTATAAGAATCCGCAGTGCGAGCAGTAACAAACGCTGAAGCCGGAGACGGCGCAGTTTTGTTTTTTGAATTTCCTTAAGAAACATAAGTGTGGAAAACTCCTGGCGGCGCACCTTACGTAAATTAAATAAGTGTATGAGTATCGGTACCGATATTGCCGATAAAGCGAATAATATGTAAGGGTTTAAAAACAATTATGAATTATGTATCTGCTCAGCTATAACAATAAATCGCCTATAAGAATAAATCGCCACAGATTCACAGATTTTATAAAATTTTGTTTATTATAAATGATTTTCGTTATAAATATGATGAATATCCATTCATATCCCAAAAAAGTTCTTCTAATCTTGCGAGTTTTATTTTAATGAATATTTTTCCCAATGTTTCAAAAGCAAAATCTGTGAATCTGTGGCTATTTCTTATAATGCTAATTAGTAACTTAATTGTTAAATATAAATTTTAAAAAAGAAAAACAGATAAAAGAATTATACACTAAATTTCAGTAATTTTTGTTAATTTATCCAATAACGGCGAATAAAATATAAAATATTTCCGCATTAAATTACACTAATTAATGAAAGAGAAAAAGACAATAATTTTTTTGAACGGTGATGCCGCGGATATTAAATCCGTAAAACACTTTTATGAAAAAGGTGATTATGTGATTGCCGCCGACGGAGGGGCTAATAATTTACTGAATATAAAGACAGGAAGACCATTTATTATTCCGAATATTATACTCGGCGACCTTGACTCGCTTAAGCCCGCCGCTAAGAAAATTTTTAAACTCTCGGGCGTGGAAATCAGGAAAATTGACGAGCAGGAGACTACGGATTTTGAGAAGGCGCTCATGTATGCGATAGAATGCGGATTCCGGAGTGTAATTGTTTTCGGAGGTGTCAGCGCGAGACCCGACCACACTCTTAATAACTTCAGCGTTATGAAACGTTTCTCTGAAGTGCTTGAGATGAGAATGATTGATAAGGACTTCGAGATTTTTTACGCGAAAGGTAAAACTGAATTTACATCGCGAAAAGGCGAAACAGTTTCCATGATGGGTATGCCGTCTGCGCATGGGATTTCTACAAGGGGTTTGATTTACGGTCTGAAAAATGAGACGCTGGAATTCGGAGTACGCGAAGGAACGCTGAATAAATCCAAAGGCGGGAAAGTTACTATAAATTATAAAGCGGGCGATTTGCTGATTTTCAGGAAGTGGAAAAGACTTGTCCTGAATCATGAAATAAATTCAGGACTAGTTTTATTTCAGGATAGGAAATGATTGATTTCGGAATTTGGGATTACGGACTGATGGCATTGTATTTCGCGGGAGTGCTGTGGATAGGGTTCAGAACGAAGGTTAATGATAAATCGCACGTTGACTATCTGGTTGCCGGACGAAGTATTACACTGCCGGCGTTTGTGGCTACGCTGGTATCCACATTCTACGGCGGTATTCTCGGTGTGGGTGAGTTTACGTATAACTTCGGAGTTTCGGCGTGGTTTCTGTACGCTTTTCCGTACTATTTTTTCATAGTTATTGTCGCCGTATTCCTTGCAGGACGTATAAGAAAAACCAAACTTTATACGATTCCCGATAAACTTGAATCTGTTTACGGTCGGAAGGTGGGAGTGTTCGGGGCGATAATGGTCTTTCTGCTGGTGACTCCCGCTCCTTACGTTTTTATGCTGGGCGTGCTGACGCAGTTGATTTTCGGATTATCTCTGACTGCCGCGATGATTATATGCTTAATAATTTCGGTTGTATTTCTTTATAAAGGAGGACTGACGGCTGATGTACGCGTAAATATATTCGAGTTTATTATGATGTTCGCGGGATTTGGAATTATACTTCCGTTTGCGATGCTGAAATTCGGAGGATTGGATTATCTTCAGGCGAATCT
>JAPLFI010000276.1 GCA_026390755.1 Ignavibacteriota bacterium | reverse complement strand
ATATACGGCTTTGTGAATTCTCTTATACGCATAATCGAAGAAGAAAACCCTCATCATATAGCCGTGTGTTTTGATACTCAGCAACCGACATTCCGGCACATAGAATTCCCGCAATATAAGGCACAGCGTCAGGAAATACCGAACGATATGCCCTGGCAGATTGAAGAAGTGAAACTGATTGTAAGGATGTTCAATATACCTTCAATCGAACTGGGCGGATACGAAGCAGATGATATAATAGGGACACTCGTAAAACAGGCTGAGAAAGAAAAAGCCAGAAGTTACATGGTTACTCCCGATAAGGATTACATGCAGTTGGTAAGCGAAAACTCTGTAATGTATAAGCCCGTGAAAAGTGCAGCGGGAAGCCGTGTAGCGGAAATGGAACTCGTAGGAATAAAACAGGTCGAAACGAAATTCGGAGTCACTCCCGATAAAGTAATTGAAGTTCTCGGGCTTATGGGAGATGCGTCCGATAATATACCCGGTGTTAAGGGAGTCGGTGAAAAGACTGCAATAACGCTGATAAAAGAGTACGGCACGATAGATAACCTGTACGCGAATATTGATAAGATAACAAAACCTAAGCTAAAGGAGTTACTGATAAACGACAGGCATAACGCATATCTCGCGCGGCGTCTTGTCACTATAAAAACAGACGTGCCGCTGGAGATAAACTTTCATGGTTTAAACCGCAAAGACCCTGACCGTGAGGCATTGGTTAAGAAGTTTGAAGAGCTGAATATGAAATCCTTTGCCCGTAAATTTTCCGGACAGAAAAAAATATTTGTGAAGGAAGATAATGAGAGCAAAGAACTCCCCGAGAATAAGAGCAAAATAAGTTACACAGAGGTCACAGAGAAGACACAGGGGTCACAGAGAAGAACTTTCAATAGTATTCCTGAAATAGATATGTCGGAAATAGATATACCGGAAATGGATATTCCGGATATGGAAATGCTATCGCCGCCGGATTATTTTGACTCTGAGGATTCCGAAACAAGTGAAAGTCTTAAAATCACAATCAGCGGAGAAAAGATAGACGCGCCGGTGAACATAAAAAAAATTGATGACGTTAAGCATAAATATTATCTGATAAAAAACGAAGACGAATTATCGAGGCTTGAAAAAAAACTCATGCAGGAAGAATTAGTTTCATTCGATACTGAAACAACGGGAGTTGACGCAATGACGGCGGAAATTGTCGGCATGTCATTTTCGTATCAGGAAGGCGAAGCTTTTTATCTGCCTGTTTACGGTTCGATTTCAGCCGTGAGAGACGAAGACGCCGGGCTTTTTGGCATTGAAAAAGAGCCTGAAGAAAAAACAGGAGTTCATATTAAAACCGCGGTTGAAAAAATCAAACCTGTACTGGAAAGCAAAAAAATCCGTAAGGTCGGGCAAAATTTGAAATATGATTATTTGATTATGCGCCGTTACGGAATAAAAATGGAGAATTTATTTTTCGATTCCATGATAGGGAGTTATGTACTGAATTCGGATTCACAGCACGGAATGGATTTCCTTTCGGAGAAATTTCTGAATTACGAGCCGGTTCACATTGAAGAGCTTATCGGGAAGGGCAAGAATCAGATTTCGATGGCTGAAGTTGATATAGATAAAGTAACCGAATATGCCGCTGAAGACGCGGATGTAACACTACAGCTTTTCCATCGCCTGAAATTTGAACTTCAGAAAGTAAATCTTTATAAACTATGTACTGAACTGGAATTTCCGCTGATTGAAGTGCTTGCGGAGATGGAACTGGAAGGGATACATGTTGACGAAAAAATATTAAAAACATTGGACCGCGAACTTATTATTAAGAAAGCTGAATATGAAGAGTCCATTTATGAAGCGGCAGGGGAGAAATTTAACATAAATTCAACACAGCAGTTAGCGAAAATATTATTCGATAAACTCAAGCTCGAATCGAAAAAAAAGACAAAGACAGGTTTCTCAACCGATATTAAAGTACTTGAAGAACTGCGCTATCAGCATAAAATCGTGGCAATGCTCGTTGATTACCGTATGCTGACAAAACTGAAATCAACATACGTCGAAGGGCTGATGAAAGCCATTAATCCTAAGACCGGGCGCGTTCATACATCTTTCAATCAGGTAGTTACATCCACCGGCAGACTTTCGAGCGTTAATCCGAACCTGCAGAACATACCTATACGCACTGAAGCCGGCAGAGGACTGCGCAAGGCATTTACGGCACGAAACGATGATTATGAAATTCTCTCGGCGGACTACTCGCAGATTGAACTGCGGATTATGGCGCACTGCAGTGACGATGAAAATATGAAAAATGCGTTTAAACGCGGACGCGACATACACACTGAAACCGCCATGCACATCTTCGGTTTAAAGTCGAAAGATAAGATGACAGACAGTCACCGCCGCAAAGCTAAAGAAGTGAACTTCGGAATCATATACGGTATAGGCGCTTTCGGACTTGCAAACCGCCTTGAAATCAAGAATACAGAAGCAAAGGAAATCATCGACAGGTATTTTACGGAATATCCTAAGATTAAAGATTACATGGAACGCACGCGGAAATTCGCCGCCGAGAACGGATACGTGCAGACGCTTATGGGACGCCGACGTTACCTCGCGCAGATTAACAATAAAAATGCAACTGTCAGGGCGGAAGACGAGCGTGCGGCTATAAATATGCCTATACAGGGAACAGCGGCGGATATGATAAAAATTGCCATGATAAATATTCACGGGCAGTTTGAAAAAAACAAACTTGAATCAAAAATGCTGTTGCAGGTACATGACGAACTTGTGTTTGACGTAAAGAAATCCGAGATTGAAGAGGTTAAAAAAATTGTTATACGCGAGATGAAAAATGCTTTGAAATTGAATGTTCCCGTTGAAGTTGAAGTAGGGACGGGTAAAAACTGGTTCGACGCGCATTAAAAAGCGTTCATAAAAATGTCAAAGATTGTATCGAAATATATTGAGTGTTATGTTTACCTTGAAACAGCAGGTGTGAATAAATATCTTCTTCTTAAACGCAGTCCGGATAAACATCCCTATCCGGGGATATGGCAGATTGTTACCGGCAGGATTGAAGAAAATGAAGCCGCATTCGATACGGCGCT
>JAPLFI010000326.1 GCA_026390755.1 Ignavibacteriota bacterium | reverse complement strand
GCTTTTGATAAGGCTATTGAACTTAAAAGCGACTGGGCGGAACCTTACTTCGAAAAAGCCCGTATCCTCCTGATTAACGAAAAAAACGATGAGGGTTTTAAAGTACTCGATAAAGCCTTCGGGCTGAGTGCCGGGGAGAAGTTAGATACCGGCATGAAGAATGACCGGAACGGGATGATGCGATTTTTAGAACACCGCTGACTCTTTTTAAACCTTTATTCTCACATCGAATAAATTCCTGTCTTTTAACTGCAATATACGTTTTTCGTTGAATTTTTTTACTATATCGAAATTATGAGTGGCAATTATTATCGTAGTGCCGGTTATATTTATTTCGTTCAGCAGTTTGATGATATCGTATGCAATAAACGGATCCAGATTTCCCGTCGGTTCATCGGCAAGGAGAATAGACGGCTCCGTTATCATGGCTCTTCCGATGGCAACTCTCTGCTGTTCGCCTCCTGAAAGGTCGAAAGGCATTTCTTTCAGATAGTTTATCAGCCCGAGCTTTGAAGCAATACTGTAAACTTTTTTTCTAATGATTTCTTTTTTCTCTCCGGTGATATAAAGCGGTACTGCGATGTTCTCAAAAATATTTAGGTCGTTTAAAAGTTTAAAATCCTGAAATACTATTCCGAGTTTCCGGCGAAGTTTAGGTATATCCGTTTTATATCCGTTTTATCAATACTATCAGAGCTGTAATCATCGAACCGCACTATTCCTTTTGTTGGAAATAAATCAAAATAGAAAAGCCTCAGCAGAGTGGTCTTTCCGATACCGCTCTCACCGACTATAAAAAGAAATTCTCCCGGCAATATTTCGGCTGACGTATCCGAAAATATTTCTTTATTTCCGTAAGAAAAACTTACATTCTTTATGCTAATCATTTCGCCTTCCTTATTTGTGAGAGTTTACAGAAAGTTTAACGGCAAGTTTAATTGCTTCCACAGAGCTCCCGATATCCGCTGTGCCTTTACCGGCGATATCGAATGCGGTTCCGTGAGCCGGTGAAGTTCGTATAATCGGTATTCCCGCAGTGAAATTGACGCCCTTTTTCAGACTTAATATTTTGAAAGGTATTAATGCCTGATCGTGATACATACCGGCTGTAATGTCATATTTCCTGTATGCGCCGGAACCGAAAAAACCGTCTGCGGGAAATGGTCCCGATACGTTAAACCCGATATTTCTTAAATTCCTGACTGCTCTGCTGATGACTGTTTTATCTTCAATACCGGTTAAGCCGTTATCTCCGGCGTGGGGATTCAGAGCAAGCAGGGCAATTGCCGGTTTTATTATTCCGAATACCGAAACAAGCGAATTATTTATTATTATGATTTTATTTTTTATGAGTTTCGCGTTTAACTTTAAAGGTACTTCCTTAATGGGGATATGAACCGTCAGCGGAGAAATCATCAGTTTCCCCGATGTCATTATCATTGCTGTTTCCCGGGCGCCGGTTATATGCTGAAGCATTTCCGTATGTCCGCTGTAATTATAACCTCCCAGATTCAAAGCTTTCTTTGATATGGGAAGAGTTACGATTGCGCCATATCTGCCGGACATGCATAACTCTGCCGCTATCCGTACAGCATCTCCCGATATACGCCCCGCGGTTTTATCTTCCGTACCTTCTTTTATTTTATAACGTTCAAACCCGCTTAGAAAAAGAAATTTGCCGTTATCCGGTTTTTTTATACAAAGTTTCTTTGAATAATAATCAAACACTCCGGCAGGACCAATAACATGGATTTCCGCTATGCTCTTTAAATGTGACAGGTTCAGAATCCTCAGCGCAATTTCAGGTCCGATACCGTTAGGGTCTCCGCAGGTAAGTAATATTAATGGTTTATTGTTCAAACAGAAAAAATACGGTGTTATTTATTTAATCTTTTTAAAATTAAATTTTTCGTCAATTTCGGTTATATCCGAATCTCCCCAGATGCCTTCAAGGTTGAAGAATTTCCTTGTCTCATTGTGGAAAATATGCGCCACGACATCAACAAAATCCAGCAGAACCCAGCTCAGGTTCAGATAACCCTCGCTGTGCCATACTCTTTCTCCGATTTCCCTCAGTTCTTTCGAGATGTGGTCTGCTATAGCTTTCACCTGAGTATCGGAAGCTGCCGAGCAGATAACGAAATAATCGGTTACGGAAGTTTTATCCGCTAAGTTTATAATCTTTACGTCAGTGCCCTTTTTCTCCAGAATTAATTCGGCAATAGAGTACGCAAGTTTTTTTGAATCCATTTATTTGTTTGCTTTGTTTTCTAAAAAGGGTTTTAGTTCGTTAAAATCCCTGCCAATAACTATTGTAGCGTCAAGAAACTGGCTTTTATTAATTTGCTGAATTACGTTTCTTCCGCTGACGCCCAGCGCATCTGCTACGCGCCTCGCCTTATTCATGTCGCCTGTTTTATCTATTACAAGCGTCTTATCCACGTCTGAGGTCTTGTAGTTACCCATATCAACAACATCGAATCCTTTTTGTTTCAGGTAATCACGGAATCTCGCCGCTATCCTGTTTTCCCCCGTTCCGTTCTGAAGGTCAACCTGAACAGACAGATTAGGCTGATTGGTAATCTGTTTCTTAGTTGTGTCGGCGCTTTCTTTAAAAACGGTTTTTTTCGGTCCGATGGCGTTTGATACAAGAGAATAAGCGAGATACAGGCATACACAGCCGATAATGATAATTATTATGTTAAGGGAATAATTTAAAATTACTTTTCTTCTGCCGTCCATATATTTAAAATAAATAAAAAAACCGAAAGCTATCACTTCCGGTTGATATTAATTCTGAATATTCAATTCTAAGATTAAGTCTTCCTGGTCCGATAATATTTACCTGAAAAAACCGTTATAAAAATTATTGTAATATGGATTACCGTATCCGTTGTAATAGTCCGATTCGTCAAATTTCCTGAATTCAAACCTCAGCGCCGAGTTATCGGATATTTTATAATCGAGCGAAAGTCTCGATAGCGTCAATCCGTTCAGGTCATTCTGAAGTCCGTTTGAATATTCTTTTCCGAAAGAAGAACTTGCATAAGGCGAATACTGCAGTTTCACGTCCGCCGATATATTGAGCTTATCCGAGAATCTGTAAGCCATAGAATTTACGTAAGATGTTACTGAAATATTGCCGTACCTTGAGCTCAGCATAGAAACCTGAAAAGAATGATTCATCGAGAAATTCTTAGGGTTGAAAATCCCGAGAATGAGGTTATTTGTAGTTCTGTTGGTTTTCTTCGTGTAATCCGGCTGTTTGAACTGCGAAAAGCCCGCCGAAACCGAAAATAGAACCACCAAAACAGATAGAAATATTTGTTTTTTCATAATAAAGTTATTATTAAGGGAAAATATCAATTTTTAGAATAAACAGCAATGTAAGATGTAAAAAGAGTTTATTTTGGTTCTGAAATTTTCATACGTATAAAAGATTTATATATTGCATTTATCGTAAAAAAATTACAAATTCAGAGAGAAAAGATTAATTATTAATAAATTTGAACAATCGTATTTACTGATAATTATTTTTTAAACTTAAACTAAAAGGAGAATTAAAATGAAAAAAATCTTTCCGGTAATGCTTGTAGCAATAATGTTCCTTGCTGCAAATCTTGCTTTTTCGCAATCGGTATCCCTGAATCCTAACGGAGTTCCAATCAAAACTATCATGGATTTCGGAGTTAATTGTTCAGGCGGTCAGATTCACGATGACGGCGTAGCCGAAAACGGATACGGATGGAATGCATCGGCAGGCGATCCAAGCGCCTGGTGTATGAAATTTATACCTACTGTTTATCCGTACAAATTCTCGAAGTTTTGTGTCGGATTAACCAGACTCTCAACCGGAGTTGCAAGCTTCACTTTTACAATAACGATGTGGAAAAGCGTCAATGGCGCACCGACTGTGCCGTTCAATACAGTATTTATGGATACTGTTACCGTAACCGCAACTGCAGTTCCGGTTTGGCCAGCAGTTACGTTTTACGATTTTGTACTTCCTCCGACATGGGCGCAGGTCACAGCACCAGATAGTGTTTATATAGGGATCAAGTATAATCCTGTTACAATGACGGGCGTATTTGTTGCTTCTGATGAAAGTCCGGCAACGCCATTATGGCCCGGTTATTGTACGACAGCCGCCGGTCCGTGGACAACTATTATAAGTAATGCAACCTTTGCACTCTGCCGTTCATTGTTATTCAGAACAGAAGGCGGTTCCGCAGTGTCATTCACTCACGATTATTCAGTTCCGAATTACCTTAGCCTTCCTACGGAATGGGTTAAGAATACTCTCTACAACGTAAAAGCAAAAGTTCAGAATTTCGGAACTTCGGCTGAAACAAATGTCCCGATTAAATTCTTTGTAAACGGTG
>JAPLFI010000502.1 GCA_026390755.1 Ignavibacteriota bacterium | reverse complement strand
TAAACGCGCTGACTCCAGTACACCGCATGTACCGGACGCATTATCGTCCGCTCCCGGTACTGTATCAAAAGGCGTGGAGTAATCGTCATAATGTGCGCAGATTATATAATATTTATTCGGATATTTTGTGCCGGTTTTCTTTCCTCTCACGTTAACGCTCGACGGACTGTTATTCATGTATCTGGTACTCATACCGAAACCCTGCAACTTTTCGTATATATATTGTGCTGCCTTTGCATTAAAAGGTGACTGATAGTAGCGTGAAATTATTCTCGTTGGAATACCTCCTATTACCGCCAATGTATCTCCTGATAACTCCCTGTCGAATTTCAGTATTGATTCCTCGTTCGTAAGGTTAACGACAGAATCAATCTTTGGATTATAGTAAATTTGCGAGTATGAATTCCCGGTAAATGCCGATAACAATAAGATGGTAACGACAAGTATCTTCAGAGTTGAAAAATGTATTCTCATGATGCAATGTTATGTGTTAATTCATTTTACTAAAAGCATTCTCTTCACATCGCTGAATTCATCCGCCGTAATCCTGTAAAAATAAACTCCCGAGGATAAACCGTTAGAGTTGAATGTAACCTGATACCTGCCGGCTTCAAGCCTTGAATTAAGTAATGTTGTAATGCTCCTGCCGGATATATCAAATATTTCGAGTCTTACTTTACCCGACTTAACTATATCAAACTGAATGTTAGTCGAAGGATTAAACGGATTCGGGAAATTCTGATATACTTTAAATGATTTTGGAATTTCAGCCGAAATGGTTTGTATTCCGACTGTCTGCTGTGATATCGTGATTGAGTTCAGTGCCTGAAAACCTGTATTCCCTATCTGCACTGCCGTCCCCGTCGTTGTGTCATACTGTAACAGATAGCACTGCTGTACTCCAAGCCCCGATGTACCGTAAAGCTTTCCCTGATGATTGAATGTAATCGCCGGAGTTAAAGCAAAACCCGGAACGCCTACCTGAACTGCACTTCCGCTGTTTTTATTTATTTTGTAAATCTTGTTGGTCAGCGCAACTCCCCAGAGCTGACCGTTCACCGGATTAATCGCTAAGCTGTAAAGATTTGCAATTCCAGTATTACCGATAAAAAGAGTTTCGTTTGTCTGAATTTTATATCTGTAAAGACTCCCTGCCTGCGACGCGCAGTATAAATCATTGTTAGTATCAAAGGTAATTGATCGTATGCCCGGCAGAGGAATACTGATTGTCGGATACGCATCGCCCTGCGATGAATTTATTCTCATCAATGAGCTGTATGGAGAGCCCGCTTGTACGCCGAATATTGTGTTATCCGAAGGGCGGATGCTGATGCCCGTTATATCAGAATAACCCGATAATCCGATAAGCGTTCCTGCGCCCGTACTTTTATTTATTGTTATGAATGATCCGTTTGACTGCGAGCCGGTTATTCCATAGACAGTGCCCGCCGCCGCAGGATTAATACTGAATCCCTTTGCCCAGACGTTTATTTTCTTCTGAGGTTTCAGAATATCATTACTCACAATTATTATTGAATCTATGACGTTTCCCGCCGTGCCGGGCAGATATCTGAATTTCAGTTCCTTAGTCTGATTAAATCCGAGTTTAACAGGATATGATACTGCCGTCAACAACTGGAACTGGGAATTCGGAAGCTGTATATTCGTTACGGCAAGAGTATCCTGCCCCTGCGAGGAGATTGTTAGTTTTAATGTGTCAGAGGGAAATGATACTTCCCTTACTCCGAAGTTAAGCGAGTCTTTGTCGGAAAATATTTTTGCACCCGAAAACGGTGTTAATCTTACACCGGCTATCCATGCCGCCCAGGTATTTGCGGGACTTTCGGCATATTCCGTCAAAATCCAGAAGTTATTTTTGTCTGCAGGGTCAAGCCAGATGCCCGTATAATCGCCCCAGCGGTTCCTGCCTCCTCCGAATTCTTTTACGTAATTTGATTTACCCGCCTGTATTAATTTGCTTCCGCTTAATGTTCCGGGCGGATCGCTGTTTAATCTGGAAGTAAAATATCCGCCTATATATTCAGTAACCCCTGAACACGAATATGCAATTGCAATGTTCTGGTCTTTATCTACTTCAAGAGCAGGATAAAAATGCCAGAACCCGTTCGCACCCATATTAACGTCTTCAACGGCAGTGTTAGAACTGACATTTATTTTTAAATAATTTATGCTGGAATATTGTGTGTAAACCGGATTCTTAACCGAATGCACTGCCCATATAAAGCCGTTCCGGAATTTGGGTTCATTCAGAAAGTTAAATCCTCCGGTTTCAATAAGTGTTGAACTTCCTCCGAGCTGATTTGCGGACGGAGGTGAACTGTAAGTGGTGACGGGAACATTCACGGCAGTCATTACAGGATTTGTCAGTGCATTTGTTATTTTGTACAACACAACATACGTACCGGTGTTATTGGGTGCCTGACATAGTAATAAATAATCTGAATTTGAACTGTGCATTATTGAAGGCCTGACGCCGAAAGTCCTGCTAAAACCCTGCGGCTCTCTTATATCCCACAGATCATTCCACGTTAACTGTCCCGCAGTATTTGCATATAATTGAGATTTTGGTATAATCCTTATTCTTGAACCCTGAAAATTGGCTCCGAATGCAAATTGATTTGCCGTAATGTACAAT
>JAPLFI010000298.1 GCA_026390755.1 Ignavibacteriota bacterium | reverse complement strand
TTTTCTTAATTCTTTTGATGCAGTTGAATCCTGTGAATAAGAATAGCCTGAAACAGCGAATAATATCAGGAGTAGAAATAAAATTAGGTTTTTCATAATATGTTTATATTTTTTCGTTTATAGTTTTCTTTTATCAATTCAACCAAAATTTACATAAAATGTTTCACAAAATCAGTCATTAAGCAAATACATGACCGCTGACATAATTTCATCAACTCTGATTTCCGTCATATCATCCCCGGCAGGGGGAGTTATTATAACAGCAAACCGGCTCAGAGGTTTCCAGCGCCTTGCGTTCATCGGTGCGGAATTAGTGTAAAAAGCAATGATTTTTTTATTCAGTGCGCCGGCAATATGAGCGGGACCGGTCGAATTCGATATGAAAAGCCGGCAATTATCAATCAGAATCATCAATTCGCGCAAATCCAAAATTCCGCATAAGTTACAGATTTTCCTGTTATCGCGTGCGAATAATCCGGCAATATCGTTTTCTTCGGCAGTTCCTGTCAGTACAATTTTATAATTCTTGAATTTTACTGATAACATCTCTGCGGCTTCCCTCATTGTTGAAACAGGGAGGTCTATTCCTGAACCCTTACTGCCGGGATGAATGATGATATATCTGTCGTCTAAATTTAACCCCTTGCGTGATAACTTCGTTTCAAGACTGCGTTGTTCATTATCGTTATACGCAAAGTCAAACTTCTTTTCGGCTGATATACTATCCGCAAACGGTTCAAGCAATGCAATATTATATTCGGATTCGTGTTTTTCGGCAAACTTTCTGTGCTGATATACTTTTCTGTTGAAAAGAAAAGAGTACCATCTGTATCCGGTTCCCGAACGGAATTTTATTCCGCCGAAAAACATGGAAAGTGCAAGTTTGAAACGCGGATAAACGCATATTCCCGCCGTGAAATTCTGACGGTAAATAAATTTTGTAAGCGACAGGAATCCGAAATCTTCGATAAATATCAATCTGTCAATATTCGGATAGTTGTCAATCAGATTGCCGATTCTTTTGCTGACAAGGAAAGTTATTTCAGCCGAGGGAAATATTCTTTTAGCTTCATGGATCAGAGGCAATGTAAGGACAATATCGCCGATTTTATCGTTTCGTGTAATTAATATTTTCGAGAAAGAATATTTTTTTAATTCCTGCATCGTTAAGAAACCGTTAAAGAAACATACACAAGAAAACTTCCGCGTATAACCGCTTCACATTATGCGCGGAAGCTAAAAGATTATTTAACGCGCTATCAGAAGATCAATTTCTCCGCTGTCAGAAATTATCTTTGCCTGACAGGCAAGCCTCGTATTTACTTCCTTATATCCGTCAGATTCAAGCATTTCCCGTTCATCTTCGCCTTTCGCGGAAATGTGTTCCATGCCGCTTATTACGTCAACTCTGCAGGTAGTGCAGGCGCAAACACCGCCGCATTCGTGGTCAATCACGATATCATTTTCAAAAGCAATGTCTAAAATACTTTTCCCCTTTTCCGCATGAATACTTACCGCAGGAATATTTCCGAGACTACAGGAAAAAGAAACACATACCAATGTGTTAAACCGTTTTATTTATATGTAAGAACAACGGATGTTTTTCCTTTTTCTTTATCGTATCCGAGCATAAGACCGATTTCCCTGTTATCTTTTTTCCAGCCCATTAATCCGCCTTCATCTGTTACAAGCAACTCTCCGCCTTCACCGAGCGAAAATCCGAGTTTCTTCATCTCTTCTTTGTAAAAATCGATGATTGGTTTCGCTTTATCGCTTGATTCAAACGTAACGACGGTGCCCTCGGAACTGTTGAGCGAACCCATGCATTTTGAATTCGGCGGCTGGGGAATATCTTTCGGGTAATTTGACGGAAGTCCTTCTGTCAGTCCCAGATCACTCAATCCTGATTTTTCGGATTTTTGGTCGGAGCCGGATGTGTTATCCTTTTTCTCTTCAGTTTTCTGAGTCTGTTCTGTTTTTTCACCGTCTTTTTTGGTTGTATCGGATTTTTTACCGCATCCGAATACGAGTACAAAAGATAAAAGAACAATGATGTAAATCGAGGTTTTCATTTTTTTATGATTTAGTTTAAAGAAAAAATTCCGCGTGAAAATTCACGCGGAATTATATTGTTAATTAAAACATCTTAACGCTGTAAATGTTCCGGCTATCCAGCTTTTTGCGTCATCCTTAAAACACATTGCAATCCTGCCCTTAACAACATCCTCATTTATATCGGTAATCACAAGCGCACAATTCCACGGGACGCTGATTTTCTTTGTATTATTATCAACTGTAATATGAAAGTCAGCAATAAACCCGTCAATATTCTTCCCGAAACTTTCTTTCACAAAATCACCTTCTTCGAACATTCCGCCCAGTCTGGACAGGTGGAAAGCATTATCATTTTCAATATAACCGCATTTCTGCTTAGGCGCCCTGCTGCCGAAATTAATGACATTATCGTTACTGCCGCGCCAGACTTCAAAATTAACATATTCGAAGTTTATATCTTTACCGTATATCTTTCCCTTAAGCGGATATACCGGTATATTATTCACGTAAACGTTCTCGCTCCACGAAAATTCACCCGGATTAGTGTTTACCGTATTTGGCTTATCTTCTTTTTTTCCGCAGGACATAGAAACTAAAACCGCGAATATCAACAGACTTAACTTAATTAGCGAACGCACGATAGATTAAAAGTTATTTTACAAACTTCACAAATCTATCATTTATTCTGCCCCAGTGCAAGTTATTAATAAGGTTATCAATATATTTCGCTCTGCCGGGACCATCCTTGTGATAATAAGCGTGTTCAAACACGTCGCAGGGAATCAGCGGAATACCGCCCCAGATCGCGCCGTAATGATGCTCATCAACAAGTACGTTAAGAAGCCTGCCGCTGTACAGCCGGTCATACACGAGGACTCCCCAGCCTGAAAGTTTCGCCGAAAGTGAAGTCGCCTTGAAATCCTCTTTCCATTTGTCAATACTGCCGAATTCACTGATTATTGCTTCGGAAATTTCTTTCCCTTTTGAAATGTCGCCGTCGCCGCCGAGGACTTCCCAGTATAAATCGTGAAGTACCGTTCCGCCGTGATTCCATGTCTGCCTTCTCTTAAGCTCGCCAATCTGGCTGTAGTTTCCGTTGGCTTTTGTCCTGTCGGCGGTTTCAAGCTCTTTCTCAATATTGTTAAGGAATGTTACGTATCCCTTATGATGAGTGTTGTAATGCCAGTCAGTAGTTTCGGCTGAAGCTAAATCTTTCAGCAAGGTCTTGGCTTCCTCGTCGGAATAAGGCCTTTTATTGAATTTCCATTCGTAAGTCATTTTTTTTGTTACCCCTTTCTGAGTTATTTTATTTTTTGTTATATTTCTAAAAAATCCCGGTAATAGAGCGAACGAAGTGATACCGAGTGCTGAATTCCTTATAAAATTTCGTCTTGATAAATCATTTTTCATTCGCTTATCTTTAAGCACCGAAAGAACTTCCGCATCCGCAGGTGCGCTTTGCATTCGGATTATTGAAGACAAATCCTTTTCCCGAAAGCCCGTTGGAATAATCGAGCTCAGTACCGGTAAGATAAAGATAACTTTTCATGTCAATGAATATACTTACTCCGTCTTTTTCGATAATCGTATCAGTTGGTTTCATTTCGCCGTCAAACCCAAGAGAATACGAAAACCCTGAACAGCCTCCGCCTTTAACTCCGATTCTTAATCCGTAATTCTCAGGAATCTTATTTTCCTGCATTATTCTTTTAATTTCAATTAAGGCTTCGTCTGTAATGTTGACATCTTCTGTTACACCCGGAATGAATTTTGTTTCTTCTGCCATATATAATATTTAATGAATTTATTTTTAAGTATTTCGTAATTTGTTAACCGTGTTTATAATTATTTCTATCGCATAATTAAGTTCCTCATTCATCGTGAATCTACCGATTCCGAACCTTAATGACGAACGAATAATATCATCATGCTTACCCATCGCTTTTAACACATGCGACGGTTGTAAAGTTGCAGAAGCGCAGGCAGATCCGGAAGAGCAGGCAATTTCCTTCATCGCGCTCATCAATACGCCTGAATCAAGTCCACCGAAACTTATATTGGCATTACCCGGCAGGCGTTTTGACCTGTGTCCGTTTAAATACGTATGCGGAATTCGCATTAAAAGATTATTAATAAATATATCGCGCATCACCGTCTGTTTTGAAAATTCATCAAACAAATTTTTACCGCATATCTCACAAGCCTTCCCGAAACCTACTATAGCAGGGACGTTCAGCGTACCGCTTCTGATTCCGCGCTCGTGTCCGCCGCCGTTTATTTGTTCTGTGATTCTAATTTTTGGTTTCTTATCCGCTATGTAAAGAGCGCCTATACCTTTGGGACCATACATTTTATGAGCGCTGAAGCTCATCATATCTATTCCGAGAGCTTTTACGTCTAACGGAATTTTTCCCACAGCCTGCGCGGCGTCCGTATGAAAAAGCACATTTCTCTTTCGGCATATTTCGGCTATTTCGGCAACCGGCTGTATCGTACCGACTTCGTTATTTGCCGTCATTACGGATACGAGAATCGTACTGTCATCTATCTCAGATGAAATATCCGAGGGGTTTACAATACCATATTCATCAGCATTAATGTATTTAACATTTACTCCTGCTTTTTCAAGAGATTTACACGTATCAAGAACAGCAGTATGTTCAATACCTGTCGTAATAACTTTAATACCGGATTTATAATTTGCTTCTATCAGCCCTTTGAAAGCAAGATTTACAGATTCCGTAGCCCCGCTCGTGAATATAATCTCCGATGGCTTGGCGTTAATTAATTTCGAAATCTGTTTGCGGGCATGCTCAACCGCGGCTTCAGCTTCGTGACCAAACCTGTGACTTCGCGACGACGCATTACCGAATTTATCAGAAAAATACGGAAGCATGGCATTCAAAACCCCGGGGTCAGCGGGAGTAGTAGAATTATTATCAAGGTATATGTATTTGCGGGCATTCATATATCAAATAAAATCTGATACCATTTTAATTTTAAGCATATTCTCGAATTCAATCTGCATTTTGTTGATAGGGTCTTTAATAGTGCAGTTATCACTTATAATACAGCCGGATTCATCACTTTGCACACATTCGACAATAGCAGTTGAACCGTCAACAATATTAAACAATTCCGATAAGGAAATTTTCCGCAGACTCCGCGTAAGCTTATAACCGCCGTTAATTCCCTGAATAGACTCCAAAACACCTTCTTTCTTAAGCGTCTGAAGTATCTTCGCGCAAAGGTCATGCGGAATATTGTACTTTGAAGAGATATCTCTTGCAGTAGTAAGTTCAGCAGGACTATTAGCGATGTGCCTCAGCGAAATAAGTGAATATTCAAGTTTTTTTGAAAACCTAACCATTTATTAATATTGTAGTTAAATATACGACTAATATAGTCGTATTTAAAACATAAAAAAAGAACTTTTAAGTTCCAATTTTTATTTTTTTATTTAACCGAATTTGTGGTAAGATACAGAAATGATAAGACTGAATCAGAATTCATTTTCCATAATATCATCTCTGATAAGGGAATAAAGATTTTCTATTTCCGGGTCATCGGGGGCTATATACCTGTTGGAGTCTGTTACTGCCTGCCGGGTTTCATTAATAGAAAAGCCATTCAGAGACCCTGTAGCTATATATTCTTTACCGGTACATGTTATTCTGATAAGAAATGTCTTGCTATCCTTATGTAATATCTCCTCCCGCAGGATTCTTGCTTCGAAAGAATTTAACATACTCTGGAAAAAATTGTCATGGTTCCTCGTCTGTATGTTTATCATTGTTTGTAGTATTTAATTTTCCCTTTATTCCGGGGATTGTTTTCCGGGGAAAAAAAGCTACACTTGGCAAACCATGCTTCCGGGGGAAAGTTTCCGGGATACCGATCCGAGAAAAGTCCCTGAAGGATGATTCAGCAAGAATAACTTAAAATACAAAAGTTCTAATTGCGGAAAGCAATTAAGCGGCTTTTGCTGTTAATCCTATTGCTTCTGCATATTTCAGATATGTTTCTACAGATGCAACAACTACTCTTGCTTCAATCGCAAGTAATTCAATACCTACTAATGAAATACGTACCCAAGCGTCAACTACGACACCTTTGTCAAGGATACGGTCAATCACTTCTACGAGGCTTGATGAACCGATGGTTTTTTCGACTGCCATTTTTTTTATCTCCTATATTTTTTAAAATAATTCCCGTACTCTGAGGGACGGTTTCCTCTTCGGTAATATAGTATGCAAATATTGTGCCAAATAAACGGACATTTTCAAATATTTCGGTTCGGTTGTCTAAATATATGTTAACACATAGTTTGTTGATGATTTTTAAGAAATTACGAGGCG
>JAPLFI010000503.1 GCA_026390755.1 Ignavibacteriota bacterium | reverse complement strand
CGACACGGCAAATATGATATTCAACCAGTTTGAGGAGTTCGGAAATCCTGTTTTTCATTACAGCGTTACAGGACCCGCGGCAGAGGAAGTTTTTTCTTATGTAAAATCGGATAAGTCAAGGCTTTCGGCTTTCATTTCTGCCACGGGCAGTGCAGGCACAATTGCGGCAGGTGATTATTTAAAGAAACACAATCCCGGAATGAAAATTGTAGCTTCGGAAGCACTTCAGTGTCCGACAATCCTGATGAACGGATTCGGCGGACACAGGATTGAAGGCATCGGCGATAAGCATATTCCATGGGTACATAACGTCCGGAATACGGATGCTATATCGGCAATTGACGACGAAGACTGCATGAGAATCATGAGATTGTTTAATGAACAGAATGGCCTCGATTATCTTTCTGAATGCGGAATACAAAAAGATAAGATTGATAAATTATCTCTTCTCGGTATATCAGGAATATCAAATTTGCTTTCAGCAATTAAAACCGCGAAGTATTTTGAAATGAATGAGAATGATTTCATTATCACAGTTTTTACTGATTCAATGGATTTATATAAATCGAGAATAACGGAATTATCATCCGAACGCGGAGATTACACAAACATACAGGCGGCAAAAGACTTTTCCGCATGTCTTGAACATCAGAGTATTGACTATTTTGCCGAACTGGATTATTACGAAAGAAAACGCGTTCATAATTTGAAATATTTCACGTGGGTCGAACAGCAGGGCAAATCTTACGAAGAAATCATACAGCAGTGGGAGCCGGAATACTGGGATGAATACTTCGAAAATGAGCCTGAATTCTTTGATAAACTTATAGAAGATTTCAACGGACTTTGTTGAAATTATGACGGAAATTTCGGTAATAGTTCTTGCCGCCGGATACGGGCGGCGAATCGGAAAGCCAAAGCTGATGCTTGAAACAGGCGGCAGGAGTTACGCTGAAATTATCAATGATAAAATTTCTGATTGTAAAATCAAAGAAACATTATTTGTAATCAACACGGACAGTGAAGAATGGTTCCGGAAAACACTCCCTGATGTAAAATATATAATCAATCCCCGCCCCGATGAGGGAATGCTCAGTTCAATCTTTCTTGCATACAAACAACTCGGCGCCGTAAGGAATTTGATGATTTTTCCTGTTGATCATCCGTTTGTGCGCAGAGAAACATTAGAAAGTATAATTACGGCTGGCGCAATAAGCCGGGAATGCGTTATAAAGCCTGAATTCAGAGGCAAATCGGGACACCCAATTATCATTCCTTATCCATTATTATCATATTGCGGAGGTGAAACACTCAGCGCGATAATTCAAAATTCCGGTTATAAAATAATTTCCGTTCCCGCAGATGACGAAGGAATAATAAAAAATATAAACTCTCCGTCCGACGTTATATGATTTTTATTGTATTAATAAATAATTAACCGTCTCATTGACTTGTAATAATAAATGCCCTGATATAAATTTGCATTACGTATAAACGCCTTGGGCAGTGGACTTAGTTGTTCCACCAGAACTTTTTTGCCTATAAGAAACGTGATACGGATATGCACCTTCCGGGAGACCGGAGGGTGTTTTTGTATATCATCCAGCCTGCTTTGGGGATGTGCCTGCTGTAACTAAATTCCTGCATTTAAGAAGTTCGAAAAATTGCGCGGAATATACATCACCTATCGGGATTTGCAAATCATTAACCAAAACGTGACTTTTCTCTATAGTTGAAATCTTGTCTATAGGGACAATAAAAGATTTGTGAATTCTGAAAAATTTCCATGCCGGTAAAATATTTATCATATTCGCAAAATTCAAAAGTGTCATAATCTTCCCGCAGGTTGTTACAATCAGGAGATAATCACCCTGCCCTTTTATATAGAGAATATCCGCAATATTAACTTTCTGATAACGGAATTCGGTCTTAATAAAAATAAATCCGTCTTCACTCCGCGACGTACCGTTTACACCCGGCGACTGCAATAAATCCTTTCTGTACTGATTAAGCACTCTTTCCGCCGCTAATGCAAATCTCCCGTGTGTAACGGGTTTCAGGAGAAAATCCGTACAGCCGAGTTCGAAACCCTTAACGGCAAATCTATCATTTTCCGCGATGAAAATCAGATACGGTTTAAAATCAAAGGAACGCAAAAATTCCAAAGTTCCGATATTCTGTCCTTCGGGATCCATTATAATCAGGTGGATTCTGTTTTCTGTGATATATTCGGGAACATCAAGGACATTAGTAAATATACTCATCAGATTAAGAAAAGGCATTTGAGAAACCAATGTTTTAGTTTCAGCGCCTCTGATGTGATTTATATCAATTATTATACTGTTTATACTCATTATTCCCGAACTCAATACATTATTTTACGTAAATTTTTCCCGTTTGTTATAATTTCATAAATTAATTCTGTCAGCTGTATCTTTCGTAGATTTATTTCGACTGTTCATAGATTACGAAAGACTGTTCACAAATATTACGAATAAGACATGAAACATGATGATTTGCTTTACGTTACTTCAGGTAGAATTAAATTAAAGGAGAATAAAATGAAAAAGGTAATTTTAGTTGTACTGCTTTCCGTAGTACTTTCAACAGCGACTTTCGCTCAGATTCCCGGAAGAGCGGCAGTAACGAAATCTGATACACCTGCATGGAATTTAAGTCATGGTAATACAATATGGCTATGGTTATGCGTGCCCTGCTGGAAAGTTTTTAGTTAATAATAAGCGGTTAAGAATCAAAAAGAAACGCTCCTTTGGGAGCGTTTCTTTTATATAATGTTAATCCGTATAATTATCAATAACAGAACCCGGTTACTTCGCGTTTAAAACTCTCTCATGGCGCATTTTTTCTTGAGCTGTGAGAGATGCCAGGTTATGTTAATTTCTTTCGGGCAAACTTCCACGCAGTTAAATATGGTATGACACCTCCAAAGTCCGTCTGGCGAATCAACTACGTCAAGCCT
>JAPLFI010000313.1 GCA_026390755.1 Ignavibacteriota bacterium | reverse complement strand
ACTTTTTCGCCGAGCTTGCCCTGCAGATAATCAATAGTCTCTTCCGACGCTTCACAGCCCGAGCCCATGATAATAATAATGCGCTCGGCATCGGGTGCGCCGTAATAATCGAAGAGTTTATACTGTCTGCCAGTAATTTTTGCAAACTTATCCATTGCATTCTGAGTAATTGCGGGACAGTCTATATAGAACTGATTAACCGTTTCGCGTCCCTGGAAATAAACGTCGGGATTCTGTGCCGTACCGCGTATAAAAGGATTATCGGGTGACATTGCACGCAGGCGGTGAGCTTTAACCTTATCATCGTCCATCATTTCTTTCAAATCTTCGACTGTGAGCTGTTCCATCTTCATAACTTCGTGTGAAGTGCGGAATCCATCGAAGAAATGAAGGAATGGTATACGCGATTCGAGTGCGGCAGTCTGAGCAATCATCGCAAAATCCTGAACTTCCTGAACTGAATTTGAGCAGAGCATCGCGAAACCCGTCTGACGGATTGCCATAACGTCGCTATGGTCTCCGAATATAGAGAGCGCCTGCGCCGAGAGCGAGCGGGCTGTGACGTGAAAGACAGTCGGCGTAAGTTCACCAGCGATTTTATACATATTAGGAATCATAAGCAGAAGTCCCTGAGATGCGGTAAACGTTGTAGTAAGCGAGCCGGTTTGCAGAGCACCGTGAACAGCACCTGCGGCGCCGCCTTCTGATTGCATTTCGACGACGGAGGGAACGGTACCCCAAATATTTTTACCTCCGACTGCAGACCATGCATCGGAAAGTTCACCCATTGGTGAAGACGGAGTGATCGGATAGATAGCTATTACCTCATTCGTTTGATGAGCGACATAGGCAGCGGCTTCATTCCCGTCAATTGTAACTTTATTTCTTTTCATAAATTTTAGTAACTCCTGTATAGTTTAGTTTGTTTTATTTAATAGATTTATTCTCGTTAATAACAGCAATTTCAGCATGTGATAAGTGATTAAGAACAAAACAATTTTTGTTCTCACACATCAGACAATTAAGACGGAGCGTTTGTTTCAAGTATGAGGATATTAAATTAGTATAACTAAGACAAACATAAGGAAAATTAATGATTTTTGTAATGACAATAAAGAGGGGGAAAAGAGAACAAAAATAAAAAATGATGTGTTAGAGCTAATATCATTTATTCTTATACAATTTTTATTCAAATTCAATAAAAATCTTGTCCTGAACCTTGTCCTGAATTTATTTCAGGATCATTTCAGGATCAAATAAAACATACAATAATGGAAAGCAAAAGCAATATTGAGGAGCAAAAAGATAAGCTGAGAAAGATTCACGATGTATTTAAGCTTATAAAAGAAAAAGATATCAGGATGATAGATTTCCGATTCACTGATTTACCGGGTCAATGGCAGCATTTTTCAATACCCGCAGACAAGTTCAATGAAGAAAGTTTTTACGAAGGACTTGGCTTTGACGGATCTTCGATTCGCGGCTGGAAGTCAATCAACGAATCCGATATGCTCATAATGCCGGATCCAGCAACAGCAAGAGTTGACCCGTTCATTAAATATAAATCACTGAGCTTAATATGCGATATAATTGACCCTATTACGAAGGAGCCTTATAATCGCGACCCGCGGTTTATCGCGAAGAAAGCAATTGAATTCATGAAGACCACGGGAATTGCCGACACGGCAAATTTTGGTCCCGAAGCGGAATTTTTCATACTGAATCACGTAGCATACAACGTGAACGAATATTCAAGCTGGTACAGAATTGACAGCAGAGAGGGTTTCTGGAATACGGGTTCGGAGGTTGAGGCAAATCTCGGTCACAAAATAAAAATTAAGGAAGGATACTTCCCCGTGCCGCCTTCAGATTCAACGAATGATTTAAGGAATAAGATGGTTGAAAACCTGATTGGAGCGGGAATTGACGTTGAAGTACAGCATCACGAAGTCGCAACTGCAGGACAGAGCGAAATTGATTTCAAGTATGCTTCATTGATAGACAGCGCCGACAATCTGCAGATGTTTAAATACATAGTTAAGAACACGGCAAAAGAAGCCGGAATGACGGCGACGTTCATGCCAAAGCCGATATTCGGCGATAACGGAAGCGGAATGCATACACACGTATCGCTGTGGAAAGACGGAAAAGCATTATTCGCCGGCGATAAATACGCAGGGCTCAGCGAATTAGCTTTGCATTTCATAGGCGGGTTACTAAAGCACGCGCCGTCGCTGTTGGCATTCACAAATCCGACGACAAATTCATACAAGAGGCTTGTTCCCGGATATGAAGCACCCGTAAATTTAGTTTACTCTATGAGCAACAGGAGCGCAAGCGTAAGGATTCCGATGTACTCAGGCAATCCGAAAACAAAGAGAATAGAATTCAGGTGTCCGGACGGCACGGCGAATCCGTATCTTGCTTTTTCTGCAATCTTGATGGCAGGGCTTGACGGAATAGTAAATAAGATTGAGCCGGGAGAACCGGTTGATAAGGACATATATCATCATTTAAGCGACTCGGAAAAGAAGACAATCAGGCAGGCGCCCGGTTCACTTGAGATAGCACTGGAAAACCTCGGAAGAGACCACGAATTCCTTACGCAGGGCGGAGTATTTACAGAAGAGCTGATACAGACGTGGATTGAGTATAAGATGGAGAAGGAAGTGAAAGAAGTACAGTTAAGACCTCATCCGTACGAGTTTTATTTGTATTACGAAGTTTAACAGAAGACAAATAAGCCGCGGTATTGGCATCGCGGCTTATCTACTTTAAATTTGGGTTTTGAAAATCATTTAACCAAAAGCATCAGTTTAGTCTCAATAAAATCAACAGAACTTTTTCCTGCCTGCATTTTAAAGAAATACACTCCGCTGGAAAGCTTATTTCCGTTGAATGTTGCCTCATAGGTTCCTGCGGACTGATTTTCATTTACAAGAGTTTCAACTTCACAACCCCGCGCATCGAATACAGCGAGGTTTACAAAACTATTTTTTGGCAAATCATATCTTATCTTCGTTACAGGGTTAAAAGGATTCGGATAGTTCTGATGCAAAGAAAACGAAGAAGGAATTTCCGAAGAAATATTCTGAATTCCGATGATTTCCGAGAGTAAGCGCCGCCACGCATATTGGCTGATTGTTCCCGCAAAAATGTAATTATTCGCAATTAAAAAAGTTGCAACAGGCGAAACAGGATTGAATCCCTGATTTTTATTAACCCAGCCGGTTCCATTATTGTTAGAAAGGAAAACTCCCCCGGCAGTTCCTGCAAATAAATTAGAACCGCTGAACATAAGAGTTAGAACATACTGATTTGTTAAACCGCTATTAACCGCCGTCCAGTTTCCTCCGTTATTTGTTGACAGAAAAACTCCGCCGCCATAAGTCCCCGCGAATACATTTGCACCATTCGCCGCAACAGCATTTACGGTCTGATTTGTTAAACCGCTGTTAACAGCGGTCCACGTCGTGCCGTTATTTCCCGAACGAAAAACTCCGCCGCCCTCAGTTCCCGCAAACATAGTCGCGCCGTTAACTGTAATATTGTTTACAGTCTGATTTGTTAAACCGCTGTTGACAGAAATCCAGTTTCCGCCGCTGTTTGAAGAACGGAAAATACCTCCTGACGTACCGGCAAACATATAAGAGCCATTTACTACAAGACTTTTAACGGAATAGTTTGTCAATCCGTTATTAAGCGCAGTCCAGCCGAGTCCGCTGTTAGTTGAACGGAAAACTCCACCGTCGGTACCTGCATATAAATCTATATCTACGGAAATAAGCGCTCTTACAACCTGATTTATTAAACCAAAATTAACGGTAGCCCAGTTTACACCGTTATTGCTTGATGTAAAAATGCCTATACCCGCAGTCCCCGCAAATATATTACTGCCGATTGAAGCAGACGAAAAAACCGGGGGATTTGTTAAGCCGTTGTTGACGGAAGTCCAGTTTATTCCGTTATTGACCGAACGAGAAACACCGTCCAAAGTGCCGGCAAATATATTTGAATTTTTTACAATAAGAGAGCTTATT
>JAPLFI010000529.1 GCA_026390755.1 Ignavibacteriota bacterium | reverse complement strand
TATTTATAAAATACATATCCGAAAAAAATAAAACATTGTTTATCGGAGTACTGGGGCTGGTTTTGATTGTTTTTGTGTTTATGACATGGCAGAGAAATAAAGAATGGAAAGATAACGATACTCTTTATTCTACGGCGGACGGAATAGATGGTAATGTTCTTCTTGTGAATGCGGGAAATATTTATGCAAATAAGAAAAATTATGCAGAAGCCGAAAAAAGATACAGGCGGGCGATTGAGATAAGGGATAATTCCCTTTTGGCGCATCACAATCTGGGGCTGATATTTCTGTTAAAAGGAAATCCTGATTCTGCTGAAATCAAGTTTAAGAAAGGAATCTCAATTGATTCCCTGGCGCCTGACGGATATTTTATGCTTTCCAATCTGTATCAGCAACAAGGCAGGGTTTCAGAAGCGATTACACAGCTTGAGAAACTTCAGACAATTTTGCCTGATTACCGGGGTACTTTGCAGACACTTGCTATGCTTAAATCGAAGGAAATAATTCCTGATACAACGGCAAACATACAATATCCGGATGGACTTCAATCATTCGCAAGGATACAGTTACTCGAAAAGAGTTCTTTTGCAAATTATCAGAACGGGAAATATGAGCAGGCAATCATTGAAATAAAAGAGCTGATAAAACTGAATCCGACAGGGACTTCCGGATTTTACAATAACTTAGCGCTCTGCTATGAAGGTCTGGGGAAAACTGAAGACGCTGAAAAATCTTATCTTGAGGCGTTGAAAACAGACACTAAAAATACAAGCTCCATGAACGGGTTATCCGGTATTTATTTAAAAAAAGGCAATAAAGCGAAGGCTATTGAATACCTGAAAAAGATACTCGAACTGAATCCGTCTGATCAGGCGGCAAAATATAAACTTGATTCATTAGCGGGCTTAAAAAACTAATCTTTCCGTTTGTACAGTTCCAATCCGTCTTTCGAGAATGCGATATTGTAATACTCCTGAAATTTTTCATAATTTATTATGGCATTAAGAACTTTATCGTTTGAGGATTTTCGATATACCATAATCCATTTAGCATAAGCGGCGGGGTCTTTTAAGGCTTTTTCACCTATTAAATATGTATGGTAAGTAATACGGTCTTTAAGGCTAATACCACAAAAAGGGGACAGAGCGAAAACGCTGAAATCATAGAGAATATTTCCGCCTTTGTAATTATCTCGCAGAAATAATGAAGCTTTATAAGTTTCCGAGTTTTTATAGCCTGCGTACTCTGCTTCCGCTATCGAGGCAATGTTGTTAACAGGATCTTTCAGAAAAAAAGCAAGCTGGAATATTAATGCAACTATAACTATTGACTGAATAGTCTTCTTCCATTTTGGCAAAAGCCCGGCAATGTACGAAACAGCTAAACCCGAGAATAATACTATTCCGGGAAACGCATAAAGTCCGTATCTTGAGTTGAAATATCCTAACGGAACGGAGTCAGGTATCTCAATAATTATTTGCCCGAGGTACAACATAATGACTGAACCGGGAATAGCGATTACGGATAAGAAAAGCATTAATCCCGAAATATTAATTTTATTTCTAAAAGTATAAAATGCAATTCCGATGCCCGCAAGTATCAGACTTAATAATCCTGAATACAGCATTAAGTCCGAAAAATAAACTTTTAAAGACAGCAATAAATTATATTTTGTAAGAAGCCTTCCGTTTTCTTCATACCATTTTAACTGATGTAAAGTAGAAAACTGCCCGCGCATGAATTCAAGCGAATCTTTATAATAAATATAGTTATGTATTAACCACCATAAAACGGCAAGTCCTGCGGGCAATGAAAAAAGTATAAAAGACAGAAAAGGTTTATTCTTTTTCTTATATGATATAATAAAAACCAAAACAGATGAAAATAAAGCAAAAACCCACGCATCATAACGCGTCAGTGAAGCCAGCGCGACCGCGATTCCTGAACATATTAATACCCGCTTGTTTCCCTCATAAATCCATTTAATAAGCAAGTATAGAGATGCAGAGAATAATGTGAGATATAGCTGTTCGCTCATCGGTGTAGTCTGAAAATACAGAATATTCGGATTTGTGAAATATAAAATTGAGCCTATAATAACGGCAAATTTATCTTTTAATAGTAAATCAAAAGTTTTATAAATTGCCGCGATATTTAAAAGATAAAGTATAAAACCCGGGATACTGCCGGCTAAACCGGTTTTCCAGAGAAAATCATTAGCGGCGAACGGAAGTAGTATTATATTGGGCAGTGGAAGCCAGACAGTTCCTATCTGATTAAAAAATCCCGGGTTAAACGCGTCAATAAACCTCCTTGCCGCGTCGATACGGAATATCGAATCCCTGTATGCGTAAATATATTCATTACTGAATGATAAATACTGCGTAATTAATCCCGTAATACAGGCAGAGATGAGCAGTACAATTAAAACGAGATTACTATTTTTGTCTGTTGACCTCATTAATAATTAATTAACGATAAAATACAATTACAACAAAATACAAATTCATTTATTTTAAAGAAATTAACTAATAATTGTCAAAGGAAAATGGATTGAAAAAAAGAATTAGAATGAACATATTACATCTGTTAATAACGGGGTGTGGCGCAGTTGGCTAGCGCACCTGAATGGGGTTCAGGGGGTCGGAAGTTCGAGTCTTCTCATCCCGACGAGATTAAAGCCCTGTAAACATTGAGTTTGCAGGGCTTTTTTATTTTCTGATTTAAGAGGGAAATTGGTGGATTTGGATACTTGAGATGAAATAATCAAGCGCACGAAAAATTAGCAGAAAATGAAATATTTACTGTGAAAGAATTATTAAAAGTAATCGGAAGCGAGCCGTAATAAATACTACGAGTGCCAGGGATACACGGGAAATCTGACTGAACGTGATTTGCGCGTGCATAACAAAAGTGAAACTAAAAATATCCGGTTGCTTCCGAAGTAATATCGTCGCCGATGTTATTGCCGAACTCGTAGTTATCTTTTTACGACTAGGAAGAATAGTATTTTTGCTTTTGATGCAATATCAGATACTTTCTGGCGGACAACCGTTTATATTACCAAATTACTCTGAGTAGCTACTTTTTCTTAATTATAAAGAGTTGTGAATCGTATGATGCATTTTTAAATAAAAAACGAAGTAATAAAGCATATCTATCAACACCAAGAAATCGCTGAAATAGTCTCATAAAATAATATAATATCCGTATTTTGTTACTAAACTTACCAATCTGTTCAATCCCAATTTTTTCAGGATCAAAGCCGTTTGATTTTAAAAGGAGTCTGTTTTTTTCTAATAGTTCGTAAAAGCTTCCCTTATTTACAGAAAATGGATTAGTAAATACAACTCCACTTAGTAACAAGGAGTTAAAAAGACGCCTTTGAATTTTTATTATGCTTCCGCCATTTTCAAAATAGGAGTATTTGTATGTTTTGTTAAAATCATCAGGGGCACCATTTAACAGTAATCTATCTCTATAATTATCAAACAACTCTTTCAACTCAGGGTATATTTCAAACGAAGCCGATGGGTGTTTGCAAGAAATAATGTCCTTGTCAATAGGGTTATATCCAGAAAAATGATAAAAAATTAGCGGAGCAAAGTAACCTGTCTTATCAATTATTTGAAAGTTATTGTTAACCTTTTTTAAAGATCTTTCATGAAGATTCCAGACAGCCATATTATATCCCGGATTTCTTGATATCAGTACATTCTCTCCTAAAAACGCGGTGCTAAAACTCATCCATTTCTGGTCTACAAAAAGTGCTCTTGTTCTTTCATCAAAACATGAATCATAAAGTTTCTTCATCCACCATTCTAATAGGGACTGAATGTGTTCATCTTTTTTCATAGCAACAAAACCAAGATTGTATATACCTGTAAATAGCAAAAACTCCTCATCTGTAGCATTGTTATTTATTTTTACGGGATGATTCATATGCGGTGTAAGAACCAAACTATACTTGTCTAATTCTTTAAAAATAGCAGAAAGAGGATTATATACTGAAACATCGGGGTCAAGGTAAATTACTTTATCATAGCCCTGTTCGAAAAGATGATTTATGATATATGGTTTAAGAGAAGTTGAAAATTCCTTAATATCATATCGGAAAGCCATATTAAGAAATCCTACAATGCCAATTGAACTGGATTCAATAATATTATAACGTTCACGTTCAAAATCAATGAAACCCTCAGCTTCATCCACTAGATAAATAAAGTAATCTATATCATTATTATGTATTTTAAAAATGGAATCTCCAAGTGTACGCGCAAAGGGGAGATAATTTTTAGCAACTATAGTAAAAACAACATTATTCATATAATTTCCTAATCAGGGTTTACTGAAAAAGTACGGATAAATCTACAATAGAAATATTGATACTTCCGTATGCGAAAATGTTTTTCAATAATTCTACTAAATTTCTGATTCTTAAAACTAGCGCAAAAATATTATCTTTAATAAACCGGATAATAATAACTTATGGGGGGTTCTAAATATTCATTAACTTTAACTACCTTTCTGAAAAACATAACTCCCCAACATGATATTAATCAGAAAAATGAAACAAATTGCAAATAATTCACTGAAATGTCAATACTTTTTAAAATAATCCTATATTTTTTTTGTTTTCTGTAAAAACATATATATGCTCACCCTAAAAAGGCATATTCAGGAAACAATTTTTTGATTATTGCTCAAAATCGGACCCTAAACGAGGTGATTTGTAACTTTTTAAACCATGCTCATATTTATTTTTTGTCTTATTTCTATGCTAATCTCATTACTTGTTAATTCCCGCTCAATTTTGACCCACCATTTTTAATAAAAGTGCAATAATTTAAAATAAGAATAAGCGTTGTATTCATCGCAGATAGAAAAAGCCGTTAGCATATCATCAGATTGATATTATTTGCATAAATCTACAATCCGTGTTAAATGATAATTGGAATTTATTTTCTTTTGGGCTTTAAGTTTTTCGATTGGACAGCTCGTGTCCCGGAAAACTTTCTGGAAATAATCCTGTGACGAAGATAAGATACGATATTCCTATTTGCCATTCCGGCTTAGGCCGTGGATACCCGTTTGCTGGTCATCTATTTGTAAAACTCGTTGTGAATGACGTTATAGGGCGGGAGGTTGGAATGCTTGTGAATTAAAGGCAGTCTGCGGGGAGTTATGATGCGGTTTGTGATGGCACACGGTTTGCGAGCGGGGTGTATTTTTAAAGGTTGACTACAGATAATTACACCGAAACGAAACGGGCGTTGAGAAATCGTATCAAAACTAATCAGGAGGTTGAGAAAATATCGGATTTATACTTCAGGAAGCATCCGATGAAATATTGATAAGCCAAAACAGTTTTTATCATGAGAACATCAGTTGAAAATTAAATAAATTTTGAGTATTTTATGCTCAATGAACATAAAAAATGTCAACACTTTTGTCAACATTATTGACAAATAGGGTCAATACGGGGTAATTTGGGAGGTCAAAAACTGTAAATATGAGCAAATTTCGCAGTATTTGTTTCCCGCACCTGAATGGGGTTCAGAGGGTCGGAAGTTCGAGTCTTCTCATCCCGATATTATATTTTTAATACCGGCGTTTTTTTACTTATAAATTTATTGTAAATTATACATCGGAATTGTTATCTTGTGGATATTTCTTTAATCATTGTTAACTTTAATCAGCCGATGTCCTCTTCAAGTGCGTAGAATCTTCGATAGAGCATTTAGTAAATTTGGATTATGAAATTCTGATTAGTGACAATAATTCTCCCGACAAAGACAGTTTGCTTAGGCTTTAGGTCAAAAATGGTGTAAAGCTGTTTTACCGCGAGTTAAATGACGGCTTTGGCAAAGGGTGTTATTTTGCGGCAATAAATGCAAGAGGTAAATATCTGGTCTTTGTTAACCGCGATGTACTTTTCACAAATGACACTTTGAGCGGTATTTTCGGAATAAAGGAGAATAATCAGTCAATAACAGTTTGTAGTCCTATATTTGTGGGACAGGACGGTGAAATAAATATACTTTTAGTAAATTCCAGGATTTAATCTCGGAATTCTAAATTTTTAGGCAGAGGAAATGAATTAAGGCTCAATTAACGTTATAACGATAATTGGATACGGAAATTGAGTGTAGCCTTAAAATTCAGGGACAGATATTCTGATATCCGTTTGATAAAAACAAAACAATATAAAGATGTATTAAATGTTTACTTGGGAAATAACAATATAATATCAAAATTATTATGATTAGTCTAAATAATCAGAGAAAAACATTCTTTTTTCTCCCTGTTTATCCAAAATGGGAAACAGGAGGGCAGAAAATGCAGTCTATTATTTTTGAAAAACTGAAAAGCAAGAATATGCCGAGCTTTGTTTTTGGAAACTCCGATAAAATAAAGACTATCAATAGTTATAAACTTTTGAAAGTATTATTCGGCTTAAAATGTTATTTCATGTTGCCCAGGCGTTCGGTTATTGTAGTAACAGGAAATGATTGTGTGCATCTTGTATTGCCATTATTATTAAACCGTATTTGGGGCAATCATTATTATCTCATGGTCGTTCATCATTTGATTACGGAAGAAAAAACCAAAAAACTGCTGAAATTATTAGAGCATTGGTTCATACTTCATTCACACAAAATTATCACTATAAGTGACTCAACTAATAAAGACCTGATGGAATCAGGATTAATCAAACATCCTGTTCCTGTTTTGACGCCTGGAGTTGATAACGACCTTATACCTGACAAAGGACTTAAATATGAAGACATAAAACAAAAAGTCAGAAAACCCTGCGGCAAAATTAAATTATTATTTATAGGAACCGTAGAAGAAAGGAAGGGACTGATTTATCTCTTACATGCGATTGCAAAGATGAAGGAAATAAATTTGGAACTTGTAATTGCAGGAAAGTTTTCTGATAACGATGATTATTATATGAAACTTCGGAATTTCATTTCGGAATCCGGAATCTCGGACAGAATTATTTTTTCCGGCAGAATCTCACAGCATGAATTAATGAAGTTGTTAGCGGAATCGGATATTTTTGTTTTTCCCAGTCTCTGGGAGGGATACGGGATGGTCGTATGTGAAGCGATGTCGAGCGGTCTGCCCGTTATAATCTCAGATATACCGTCACTGCATTCCATCGTAGATAATGGCATCAATGGTTTAATGGTCAAGCCGAGAGATTCTGATTCACTTAAAGAAGCTATTATTAAAGTTGTTACTGACAGTGCTTTGATGGAAACCCTTAGTAAAAATGCTTTTATTAAGTCCAGGTCATTTCCTTCGTGGGATGATACAGCGAACGAATTCCGAAAAATATTAGATACAATAATTTAAATTCCTTGTTTTTCCGTCTTTTATTAGGTTGCTATTTATAATACAAAGTCAATCGGAATAAAGAAATATCATATCAAAAATAGTTTCCTTTGAAAAATTTCAGATATGAGTGGAATCGTTTTTTTATAAATGCAGGAGTAAATGAATAAAAATATTGTAATGAATTCAATATTAATCCCTTATAGTAGTTCGGATAATGATTCTTGTATCTTTTAATAATATTGAAAACAAATTTTGATTGTTCTCTGTGTCTTGTATAAGACATATTTTGCCCGGACAAAAGATAACACGTAAAGTATCTCTGGAAATTGTAAAACTTTCCTTTTAAACCCAATCTGAGAAAAAAATCCCAATCTTCGCAAAATGTAATCTTATTAAATCCGTTTAATAAAAGAGCGGTATCTTTTCTGAACATGACGGTACAATGATTAAAAGGATTGCTTAGTAAAGCATTTTTTCTGATATCTTCGTGCTTTTCTTTTTTCAAATATTTGAATAGTTCATTATACCCGGCGTCAACCAAAATCACACCGCCGCCAACCAGAACGTAATCAGGATTTTCCTCCAAGAAATTGATCTGAAGTTTTAATACATCTTTATCACACCAGTAATCGTCATCATCCAGGCGGGAAATATATTTTCCGGATGCAATATTTATTCCAAAATTAAGTTTTTCGGATATCTTCGGGTCATCCGCCGACATTTTGACGTATTTAATGTTAGAGTATTTTGTGTTCAGTTTGCGTATTATCTCTTCAGTATTATCCGTAGAAATAGCATCTATCACAAGTAATTCCCAGTTTTTGTAACTCTGTTCAAGAATGCTCTCTATTGCTTTCCCAATAAATTTCGCCCTGTTATAAGTAGGCATAACAATACTTACCAGCGGTTTAATAAAATCAGTTTCTTTTAAGTTATTCAAAATCCGAGTATGTTTTTGATTGTAGTAAATTTAAAATCTTTTAATAATTTTTCCAGTCTTATTTCTGTTTTATGGAGGTTATTATAATGCCGGAATTTCTTAAACATCGGTAAATCAACTCTTGGTTGTCCCGGGTCAATTTCCCAGGGGTGAAGGTAAAAAACCGCCGGTCTTTTATCTCTATTCACATTCTTTAACAGTTTCTTTGTAATCCAGTACGGATAGAATCTGAAATAACCACCGCCGGAGCATGGAATACGCCTGCCAAAAACTTTAGCAACGGTCATCGGGAATTCAATCATATTATCAGATATACTATACGGGCTTAAAGGAGCATCAATAATACCATAATCGGGATGAAATCCAACGGGAAACACCGAGGAATCATATTTTATATTAAAACTTCGGAGTATATCCAGCGCCCACATCGTTTTCTTTGTTAAGGAAAAAGAAGGTGCTCTAAAACCGATAATATCCTGTTTAATTCCTGTTTTTATTATTGCATTCAAACCTTTTTCTACATCTTTCGTAAACTCATCGGGCGATGATTTTGTAATTAAAGGATGTAAATACGAATGCAATCCGATTTCATGTCCGCGGTTTTCAATTTCCTTAATGATATCCGGCGATTTATCGGCAATCCAGCCTAAAATAAAAAATGTTCCTTTAACTCCGTATTTCTGAAACAGGTCTAATATTTTGATGATGTTTCTATCGGCTCTATATTCATATTTACCCCATTCCGATTTATTTATTATAGATTCAAGGTTATAAACACAAAACCAGTCTTCAACATCAATTGATATAGCATTTACCAATTTTCTATTAATAACAGTAAATATACACTATTTTTAACAATATTTCAATTTACAATGATTTGCAAAGCTGACTGTGTTAATAACAAAACTATATAATATCAAAATTTGATAAATTGAGATTCCAATTTTTTATATTATAAATTCGGTCATCAACAATGTTATAATCCAGTATTATTCCGACAGAATGTTCAGTTTTAGGTTCGAATTTTTTCGGTACTTTAATTAAATTTAACGGGTGAAAATTTAAAGAGCCAATATAAATAATGATATCAATACTGTCTTTGTGTTTTTTGTAAAGTGTTCTGATAACTTCCTGCATGTTTTTTTTAGACAAAGGAACAATATCTATTAAAAACAAAGTAACAGTTGAATTAAATTCTTTAATTATATAGGAGTAAAAATATTTTTCCTCGGAATGCGTAATATAATCACCCATTATTTTAGAATAGCGGTAATCATAAAAATTTTCATCATGTAATTTCTGTATATTAAAATCTTTGTTTCTGATAATAAAATTAAGATTAAATAACTTGATGTTTAATAATTTACACAGAAATATGCTAAAATAATTCCATAAGTTATTAATTTTTATAATATTAGCAATCTTTACAGGCAGGATATAATATTTTAACTCACCTAAATCAATAAACCCAAATAATTTCTTATATAATAAATAAGCGTTATCATTAGGGAATATAAGTGCAAACGGGAAATTATTTATCTTCAAATTATTAAAAGCGTTTTCGAAGATTTTCTTAAAATGAACAAAATTCCTCTCTTTCTTCTGAATCATGGCATTTGCCGCCAAAGCGATAGTTATCTCTTTGCCAAAATAACTATACTGAAACGGAGTAAACGCTATATGTCCGATTATTGTATTGTTTTTATAAGCCAAACTATGGAAAGAGTATCCTAAAATATTTTTTGTGTAAAAATGAAGAAGTTTTTCAATGAATTTATTTTCATTAAAATTAATTATTCCCTCCCGAACATCCTTTTTCTCATCGTATATTTCTTTAGTTAAAGTTTTCAATTGAGTTAAATCATCTTCATTTAAATCAATTGTTTTCTTCAGTATATACCTAATACTATTCATTTTATAGTTTTTAAAAATTTAATAAATATAGAAAACAAATATTTATTAAGTGCTTTCAAAGAAAGATTTGAAAAATTCTTGAGGTGAAAAATATCATTTACTCGAAATAATTCATACCCTCAGATTGTGATTTATACTATTTATTATTTAAAAAAACGATAATATCTTTAACTGATTTACAATTTTCAATTTCATCTATGGTAAATGAAACATCAAATCTATCTTCAATCTCTAATATTAAATTTAAATGTCCCAATGAATCCCATTCGGGAATATCTTCTATTTTTGTTTCTAAATCTATCAGAATAACCTTTTTAAAAACAGTTTTAAAAATATTTATTATTTCTTCAATTTTTATTTCCATAATATATTTTATTGTAAAATTCCTCCGCAGGTTTATTTTTCATAGTCTTAGTAAACTTGATTTCATTAATATTAATATTTCTGATTTTCAGATCGTTTATAACAGTATCCCAAAAATTATATTCAATCCGTCTCCCTAAAACTCTGCAACTAATTAAAATATTTTCAATTATAGCTTTGAAATTAATAATTTTTACGAGCATTAAACCAACTATTCCATAGTCACCGTACTTATCTGACACTTTTAAAGAATATATTTCTCCTCCTTCTTTATTTACAAAAGATGTTAAATCCTGTACTGAATAAGGTTTTTTGTTAAAATTAAACTGATTAGTTTTTTCGGTCATTTGTGACAGCCTTTGGAAATTATTTTCATCGTTTTTCTGAACCTCAAACTTTATCTGTAATTTGTTTAAATATTCTTCAAAACTAGTTGTATTATTAATTTCATTTTGCCTTAGAATGTCTTCTTTATAAAGTTTATTTTTTTGGAGATCTTCACTGGATATAATTTTCCTCCTAAATTTATAGTTTTCGGTAATTCTAATAAAATTCTGATAGTCATTAGTAAATTTAAAAGTAGAAACCGCAGGAAAAGTTTCGTTAACAGAATTGATTTCGAAATCACTATCGTCAATAAAAATAAAAGAGTCTGCTCCTAAACTTAATTCTTTTGCAATATCAGCGATATTATTATGTTTATCTTCCCAATTAATTTTTGCTATTACAAAATCATCCCAGGTCAGCGGCATATTTTTATTATTAAAAACTTCCATAACATCTTTTTCGTTATTTTTCGAACAAATGCATAACAAAAAACCTTCATCTTTCTTCATTTTCAGAAATTTTTGTAAATTATAATAAATAATACCATGAGCACTTAAATCACATATAATACTATCAATTCCGTCTTCACCGATTATACCGCCCCATAAAGTATTGTCGCAATCAACAATAATTACTTTTTTTTCTTCTGAAGAATAAAAATTAAGAAAATTATTAAAATCAACAGTTAATTGATGTAAAAATATTTTAGTATAAGGCATTTGATATAAGTGGCCTAAGTTGAAATTATATGCTTTATTAATTCCAATCTTTAGTAATGAATTGTAAAAATCAAAAAATACAATATTATTGTTGTTTATAATATCATCGATATTCTCCTTAACATTCAAGATTAGCTGAATGCTATTTCCGAAAATATTATTCAACGCTCCATTTGGAAAAACATCTGCAATAGCATTAGATACAAAAACAATTGGAGTAACTTCATTTGAATAATTATTAATTAGCCTTAATAAATCATTGATATATTCAGATTCTTTTGCTTTAAAAAAACAATCAAAATGTAAATAAATAAAATTGTATTTATTTATTTCATCTTTGGAGCTATTTTGCAGGAAATTAATTAAATCTTCATAATACTCAAAATCAATTTCCCTGTTGTTATCAATATTTGTCAACTCTTTAATTAAAGGATCTAATATTATGTCGGAGACTATTTTAAGTTTCATAATTAATATTTAGTAATTAAAAATATGTAAAAGACTGCTTCTGTTATAGTAATGTTACTTATATATTATCGAAAAACCTGCCGAAAATAGCTAAGCAAATATATAATTATGCTATTAAATACATTATATTATCAAAAACCCAAGTTAACAAATTGATAAAAAATGGAAAAAATGAAACCTTTGTTTCATTTTTGAATCCTGCAACAATTCAAGGGAATCAGATATATTAGCATAAACGATAAATAATGATAATATTTTATTGCTTCAAGGCAAATCGGACAAATCATCTTTCATTATTTGGAAATATATTTTGTTTATTACAAATTATTTGTACTCTTACATCCTTACTACTGAAAGATTATTTTATATTTGAAACACAAAAATTCTTTACTGCTGATAACTCACTACTAAAATTATCGGTGTTTTTACCGGTCAATTTTGCAAAGAATGCTTGAACCGCCAGAGCTTAATTATAACTTCCAAAAAACTCAATGCCTATTAGTTTTTAAATTTAATCTACACTTTGAAATCAGGTTTTATAAAGATTATAAAAACAAACAGTTAGATAATCTACATTGAAATTTAATATTAATCTGATGATATTACAGGGAAATGTTTTCAAATACAGTTCTTTTTTAAAATATTATATTTTTTTATTTTATAATTTTCATAAATTAGTGAAAAAGAAGTAAAATAACCGAACATTTGTAGCTGAAAACCGTACAATAAAGCACACTAAATGTTTCTTTTTAAATAATTTCTTACTTATTACAGTTGGTAATTCTAAAAATATTTCTTAACATTAAAAAAAAACAATGAAACATTCTTTGAAAAATTTCATTCAGTACTGCTTGTTTTTAGTTATCGCAGTAATTGCGTTCCTCACCATTGAGCAGACTAATTCAATCGGTCAGCAGGACCCGAACCGTGACTATCCGGTTTATATTAGACCAGTTCTTGCTCCAAGTCTTTATTCGCCCGGTGCAGTCGTAACTATAGATGATTACGATAACTGGCAAATCGGGACTGATTTCGCCGAAGTCGGCTTGGCAGGAAACCCTCTCAATCCTACAAACTTTTCCGCTGCATGGAATAATTTAAGTACCGCTTACGGTGCATATTTATATTATACATTAAACGGTATAGATTGGTTTGCATCATCACAACCTGTATGGACAAGTATGTGGGGTGATCCTGTTGTTACATCCGATGGATTAGGGAACTTTTATTTTGATAATATGTATGGTGTAGGTTCATCACCTACAAATACAAAAGTTGCCAAATCAACTAACGGTGGACAAACCTGGCCGAGTGTTGTAACAGCGGGAACGGGAAATGATAAAAACTGGATTGCGGCAGTTCAGACAGGCGGTCCTTATGCGAATTACATATTTCAGGTTATGACACCCGGTAACATTAAAAGAAGCACCGATCTCGGAGCAACATTCACTCAGGTCGCTTCTTATTCAAACACACTTCCCGGCGCTATGGTTTGTATAGGTCCGAACGGTGCAACAAACGGAGGCGCGGTTTATGTAGTAACTCATACGGGCAGTTCCACAGCGGCCACTTACAATTTTTATTGTTCAACTGACGGCGGTACAACATGGGTTTTAAAAAGTTCACAGTATTTTGCCGGTTATATAGGTACGCAGGTTTCTTCAAGACATTCGGTTCAAAATATGCGAACAAGACCCTATCCTTTTATTATTGCTGATAACAGCAATGGTCCTTACAGGGGCAGATTATATTTAACTTATGCAAGGAATACACCTAATCTTAATGGAAGCAAACCTGATATTTTCTCGAGATATTCAACTGACTTTGGAACAACATGGTCAGATTCAACCCGGGTAAATGATGACCCAGGCACTAACAATAATAACCAGTGGTTCCCTTCAACCTGGTGTGATATTAATACCGGCAAACTTTATATAAAATGGCTTGACACAAGAGATTGTCCTACAAGCGACAGTTGTATGGTTTACGGAACTGTTTCAACAGACGGCGGAGTTACATTCGCTGTAAACCAAAAGATATCAAACAAGAAATTCAGAATTAATTGTACATCATGTAACGGCGGCTCACCGGCTTATTTAGGTGACTACGATTATCTTGCTTCTAACGGAAAAGTTGCCATGGTTGCATGGACTGACTTCAGAAATAATTCTTTTGGAAATTATGTAGGTTACTTCCCCGATTTTGCCATGAGGATGAATCCAACATCGGAAACAATCAACAGTGCCAACGGAGTCAAGGATTTCAGCATGATAGTACCTTCGGTGAAATTATATACTGATACCGTTATAGTTTCTGCCGTAATAACCCCCACGCCGGGAAGCGGCACTTTGGTAATAACTTATCCCTCACCGGGCGGAAATATATTAACATCTTTGCCGGGTCAGTTATCTGTCAGGGTCACGGCAGCAAATGTAACTCCGGGAACATATACGATGACGGTGACAGCAAAAGGACCTAACGGAACCCCGGTTCACCAGAGAGCAGTGACGATAATAACAAGCACAACATCATCAGTAACAAATGAAGGAGAAGCAATAACTTATAAACTTGAACAGAACTATCCGAATCCGTTCAATCCTGTGACAAAGATTAATTATTCGATAGCAAAAATTTCAGATGTTAAGATTTCTGTTTACAATACTCTCGGTAAAGAAGTTGCTTCATTTGAAAATCAAAAACAGTCACCAGGAAATCATTTCATAATATTTAATGCAAATTCCTTATCAACAGGTATTTACTATTACAAGATTCAGGCGGGTGGTTTTACAGATGTTAAGAAAATGATGCTCGTCAAATAATTTTTCAGTTATTAATTGTTTTTTTAAGGGCTGTCCTAAAAAGACAGCCTTTTTTTTGTTTTTTTCATAGATTTAATTCATTTTTTAATACAATATTTTTTACATGAATAGAGATTAGTTTTGTTTAAGTGAATTGTAATCTAAAGCAGACATAATTATATTTAATGTTAATTTTTCGAAAAATATGAGATTATCAAGATTTTTTATTCCGACACAAAAAGAAGAACCGGCTGATGCTGTAGTAGCATCTCACAAACTTGCTATAAGATCCGGACTTATCCGTTCTTTGACGGCAGGTGTTTATTCTATTCTGCCTCTTGGGCTAATCGTCCTTAAGAAAATTGAAAAAATTGTCAGAGAGGAGATGAATGCAATAGGCGGCAATGAATTTCTGCTGCCGGCATTATCACCTGTTGAGCTTTGGGCTGAGACGGGAAGAATTGACGACTTTGGGGATATTATGTTCAGAATAAAGAACAGGGAACTTGTGCTTGCGCCGACACACGAAGAAGTTTTTACGTCTATTGCAAAGCCGTATCTGATTTCATATAAGCATTTGCCTCAGATGTGGTATCAGATACAAACGAAATTCCGTAATGAAGCTCGTCCACGCTCGGGAGTTCTCAGGGGAAGGCAGTTTACAATGAAAGATGCATATACATTTGACGCAACCCGGGAAGGGCTTGATTCGGCATACAATTTACAGGACCAGGCATACAGGAGAATTTTCACCCGCTGTGGATTAAATTTTTTCTCGGTTAGGGCGTCAAGCGGTGCGATGGGCGGAAGCGGCTCGGAAGAATTCATGGTCGAATCCGATGCAGGCGAGGATATTGTGGTACTCAGCGAAGACGGAAATTACGCTTCAAATCTTGAAGTTGCGGTATCATATAAAGAGCCGGTAGGCAGGAAAAGTACTGATTTGCCTTATGAACTATTTCATACTCCCGATATAAAATCAATTGATGAACTTGCAGGGTTTCTTAAAACTACCGATAAATCACGGCTTGCCAAATCAAGAGTTTTTGTTGTACCTGCAAAAAAGGAAGATGAAAAAGACAGCTATGTTTTAGCGCTTGTGTGCGGTGATGATGAAGTAAATGAAACAAAACTTCATGTGTTATTCGGACCTCAGATCCGTCCCGGTCATGCTGAAGAACTATTATTGATAACCGGAGCCGATGCAGGGTCAATAGGTCCTATCGGCATAAAACAAGACAATGTAAAGATAATAGCTGATTTCCTTCTTAGGGATGCCGATGAATTAGTAAGCGGGGCAAATAAAAATGATTATCATATAAAGAATATTGACATAAAGCGTGACGTTCCGGAAGCAGAATATCACGATATCAGGCTCGTAAAAGCAGGTGAAAAGACAACAGATAAAACAAGCAAACTACGCATAGCAAAAGCAATTGAAGTCGGTCATATTTTTAAACTTGGAACTAAGTATTCAGAATCATTGGGGGCGAAATTTCTTGATAAAGACGGTAAGGAGAACCCGATTATTATGGGCAGTTACGGAATCGGCATAGAAAGAATAATGGCATCATATATTGAGCAGAATTATGACGAGCACGGCATTATTTGGGGAGGTGAAATAGCTCCGTTTAAAATAATGTTAATTTGC
>JAPLFI010000469.1 GCA_026390755.1 Ignavibacteriota bacterium | reverse complement strand
GGAAATCAATTTCTTTAAAACTTAACTTCGGGAAACACGAATCAATCCTTCTGAAAATTGACAAAAAACTGAAGGTTACAAAATTACAACTTGCGCGAATATAGTAATAACGGTTAGTAAAGGATTATATTATTTCTTTATATTCAAAAAAGCCGAAATCAGCCCATTTGCCGCCGGCTGTGAGGTCGTGTACACACATACCAACAAAAGCACCGGTAAAACCGTCGCAATATTCATCAGAAAGTATTGAAGAATCGAAATTAATTTCTATTTTATTCCATGCGTTTTCATTATATCCCCAATAAAAACTCAGCACATTATAATTAAAAGAAGCTTTTAAATAAATTTCTTTATCCGGTTCTAGTCTGATGTATGGGTTCGCGGGTTCGGAATATTTTCCTTTATCCATCTGAATAACATTAAGGCATTTTCCGATATCTTCGTCATAGGAAATTTTCAGATAATAAAAGTTTTTTTCATCGTAATAGCAGATTAACCCGGCAAGATGCTGAAATGATTCGGGTTGAAAATAAACTTTTGTTGCAAAATCAACTTTGAATGATTCAAGCCTTCTTGCCACAATACTGTGATTATAAAGTGAAGAAGGGGATTCCATTCCTTTAATCCTTAAATATCCCGGTTTTGACTTTAAATCAATCCAATCATCACTGAAGTATTTTCGCAGTGAGCTGTAATTATTATCCAGCTTCAGGGAGTTAAAATCGTCCCGATATACGTTACCATGAGGGAGATTATTACAGGCAGAGTATCCGGAATATTCACTGTTTCCGTTAAACGACGGAGCTTCAACTTCGACTTTGGGTTCATTATTTCCGTTAATTCTCAGCCAGCCGTCTTCATTCCAGTAACATTTTTGCAGAGCAGTTTCTCTTCCGAGTATGCATCGTTTATCGGGCATCAGGGGTCTTCCGCAAAGATGCGCTATATAAAATTCCCCGTTCTGAGTTTCCACCAATGAAGAATGCCCGGCTTTTTTTAACTCAAGCGATGAATTACTTACCGATGTAAGTAAAGGATTACCGGGATCTTCCTGATATGGACCGGTAATGTTCTCCGCTCTTGCCATAGTTGCTGCGTGTCCGTAATATGTTCCGCCTTCGGCTACCATAAGATAATAATAACCGTTTCTTTTATAGATATGAGGTCCTTCCGGCAAACCGATTTTAGTACCCTTGAAAATTTTATAAACATCTCCTGTCAGTTTCTTTTCTTCAACTGAATATTCCTGCATCAATATCCCTCCGCTAATACTTTTGTTCATCCTGTAATCACATTCCATGTTCAAAAGCCATTTTCTGCCGTCATCATCATGAAACAGTGACGGGTCGAATCCGCTTGCATTTAAAAATACAGGGTCGCCCCAGTCGCCGGTTATATTCTCAGCGGTAATCAGATAATTCTTCGCATCAAAGAACCTGCTCCTGGGGTTTTGTACGTCAGTATATACCAGACAGAACAAATCCCCGTCAAAACTTAATGCGGGCGCCCATATACCTCCGGAGCTTTCATTCCCTTTTAAATTTAACTGCGATTCCCTTGTAATTACGCAAGTTAAAAGTTTCCAATTGATTAAATCCTTAGAGTGATGTATCCTTACACCGGGAAGCCATTCAAAAGTTGAAACAGCTATAAAGTAATCATCATCAACCCTGATTATGCAGGGGTCGGGATTAAATCCTTTTAAGACCGGGTTTATTATTTTATTCATTTTATAAATTTAGTCATTAGCAGGTATAACGGATAAAACAGCAGAAGCAAAGCAAGGCTTATACTTCCCGTTAAAATATCCTCTTTAAACGAAGTAAATGAAACGAGCAATAAAAACAAAACAAATATTGCCGGCATAACGGGATACAGGGGCACTTTAAATCCGTCCCAGAGTTTATTTTCCTTTTTCGACCTGTATCTGTACACGAATAATGTGGAAGCGGCAACGGCTATTGAAAGCGAGTCGTTGAACATTATCAGGTTTAAAATCTTCTCGAATTTTCCCTGAGTCAGAATAAAAAAAGTTACTAATAAAAACATAAACAGAAGAGAATATTCCTGAACCTGATTTTTGGGATTAACCTTTTTAAATATTTTCGGCAGAACTTTATCCTCAGCCATTGCGTGATACGTCCTCGGAGTCTGAAGTATTGTAGCGTTCATAAATCCCGCTGCAGAGATAAAAATCGAGAGGGAAATAATCCTGCTCCCTAACGGACCAAATAATTTATTAGCCATATCTGCGGCGATTAAATCAGATTTTGCAATACCTTCGAATCCAAGTAGTTTATAATAGCCGTAATTTATGAGCAAATACAAAGACACAATAATGATTACTCCCGTTATAATTCCGAGGGGAAGGTTTTTCCTTGGATTAATAACGTCGGCTGAAAGGTTTACGGTGGACTGATACCCGCCCACAGTGAAGAAAACGGCTCTTAATCCGATAAAAAATCCGGATACCATAACAAGTAAACCTGAATCTCTTGTAACATTATGCAGAGAAGAGATGTCAGAGCCTGTATTTCCGCTGTAGAAAACAGAAATAAAACTAAAGAATAAAATTATAAGAATTTTCAGGACTGTAATAATATTAAGCGTTATTGCCCCAGCTTTGATTCCCAAATAATTTACAGCGAATAAAAATAAAGTAATTAAGGCGGCAACTGTTTTTATTCCGTTATCGGATTTTAAGAATTCGCCGCTGAAAAATGGCTGTATATCGCCTGCTGATTTTATAAGATACTCCGATGCAATCAGAGCAACAGCAGCAAATGTCGCTCCCGAGGTAATAATAATCAAAAGCCAGTTCAGCATAAAAGCTATGGCGGGGTGATAGGCATCGGATACAATTTTATAAAATCCTCCGGCTACGGGATTCCGGGCACCGATTTCGGCAAACACCAATCCTCCGATGAGGCAAATAACACCGCCCGTAATCCATGCCGTAAAAAACAATTCGGGGCTTCCTGTATCCCTTGCTACGATTGACGGTGTACGGAAAATACCTATACCTATTACAAGACTTACGACAATCATTATCGTATCGAACAGGCTGAGTTTCCGTTTTATCGGCATAAATTCATATATATTTATTAATTATGCTTTCAAGATATTCCTGCTTTCCGCTGATTAAAGCCGGTTCCTTGTTTTCCCGCGCAATATTTGCCAGATCTTCAAGCTTTAAACTTCCTTTTTCAAAATCCAGTCCTTTTCCTGAATCATAAGACGAATATCTTTTTCTTTTTAAATCTTTGAATTCTGTTTCATTCAATATATTGTAAGCAATCTCAAGACCTCTTGCATAAGTATCCATTCCCGCGATATGGGCAATGAATATATCTTCGGGGTCGGTGGAATTTCTTCTCAATTTCGCATCAAAATTCAGACATCCCGGCGCGATGCCCCCCTGCGACAGGATTACAATCATTGCCTGCACGGCATCATAAATATCCGTCGGGAAATTATCGGTGTCCCATCCGTTCTGGCTGATTCCCCTGTTAATATCAAGGCTCCCGAGCAATCCCGAGTCAGAAGCCGTCTGAAGTTCGTGCGCAAAGCTATGACCCGCAAGTGTTGCATGGTTTGATTCAATATTTAATTTAAAGTCATTCTGCAGACCGAATCTTTCAAGAAATCCTATAACGGTAGCGGCATCGAAGTCATATTGATGAGTGGACGGCTCCATAGGTTTCGGCTCAATCATGAAAACGCCTTTGAACCCTCTGCTTCTGCCGTAATCCCGTGCCATTTTAAAAAACATTCCGAGATGTTCAAGCTCTCTTTTCATATCCGTATTGAAAAGATAAGAATATCCTTCACGC
>JAPLFI010000031.1 GCA_026390755.1 Ignavibacteriota bacterium | reverse complement strand
GTATAATTTTCTGAACGGGTTTTATTTCAGCGGAGAGCCGTCGGCTGTATTAAAGTTTGATTCCACGGGCGAGGCAATAGATATTTTGGCTTTAGGCGAAACGTGTTCGAAATTTGCCGATAGTGATTTATTTGGAATAGTATTATTAGGCATAAGCGGTGGAGTTAACGGGATTAATTTAAAGAAGATTCCGCTTGAAAAGGGAACAGGGCAAACAACAAGTCACGATATATACGAGAAAAAGGCAATAAGCGGATTACAGCTTAAACTGAGCGGAAATTCCAGTGATAAAAATATATTTAATAAGTGGTTTGATTATACAATAGAGCCTGAGTACTTCAATAATGTAATGTCGGCAGTGGGAGTCATAAGAAAAAGCGGTACAACAAAAAATTCTGATGCCGCGCCCAAAAAAAGTTCCGAAGGATTGTTTCCGCAAAGCGGAAATAGCCACTTACACTGTGCGGTATTTGAAAGAGGCTTGCAAAATATTCTGCTGAGCAAGAACATAAACGACTTCAGTAAAGAACTGAGCAGGGTAACAAATAATTACAAGGTTCATAAAGTGTTCCATCTGCTTAGCGGGTCAAAAATTAAGAGCGGATTCGCCGGAATTTTTAAACTTATTGTTAATAAATAACAGAACTTTTTATGGAACTTTGGACAGGAGCGCTGAATCTCGGATTGCTGTATTCATTTATGGCAATCGGGATGTATATTTCCTACAAAGTATATAAGTTTGCCGATATAACTGCCGACGGAAGTTTCACATCCGGCGCGGCTGTAACGGCTGTTCTGATAGTGAACGGCGTAAATCCGTATTTCGCAATATGCTTTTCGTTCCTTGCCGGCATGGCGGCTGGCTCGCTGACCGGATTAATTCACACGAAATTCAAAATCAACGGATTGCTGGCGGGAATACTTGTTATGACGGGACTCTATTCCGTTAATCTGCGTATAATGGGAAGGGCAAATATACCGCTTATTGATTTACACGGATTCCTGACGGCATTAGAAAAAGCCAATCCCGGAATGAATAATGAACTATGGACTGCATTATGCCTTCTGCCGGGGATAATAATATTTGCAATTCTTTTCGCATTATTTCTTAAAACAGATTTTGGAATACTTATCAGAGCGGCGGGAAATAACGCGCTGATGGTAAGAGCAAACGGCGGAAATGTTGATATGCTGATAATATTCGGTATTGCACTCGCGAACGGATTAGTAGCTTTATCAGGCTCGCTTGTCGTGCAATATCAGGGATTCGCCGATATCGGAATGGGAATCGGCTCCCTTGTTTTCGGACTTGCTTCGGTGATAATCGGCGACTCGTTAATCCGTGTAAGAAATATTTATTTGAAAATAGCTGGTGTCGTTCTTGGCTCAATACTATTCCGTTTACTCGTTGCCCTCGCTTTATATGTTGGATTGAATCCGAACGACCTTAAGCTGATAACGGCAATATTCGTTTTTATTACCATCGTTGCCTCTGGCGCATTCAGCAAACACTCAATAAGTTTAAGGCATATATTAAAAAACAAGTCTTCGGTTGTAATTATCGCGCTTATTCTTATTACCGCCGCAGGATATTTTGTTTCGAAGAATTTTTTAAGGACACCCGCATCAGAAAGGAAATACAGGATAGGTATAATGCTACCGAATGAGAGCGAGATTATGACGAGTACGGTAAACGGTTTCCGTGAAGAAATGACGAGATTAGGTTACGAAGAAGGCAGGGACATTGAAATAATCGAACAAAACGCGCATGGCGATATTCCTACGCTGAATAGTATTGCCGACAATCTACTTAACCGGAAAGTTGATATATTCCTTTCCATCTCAACTCAAAGCACACAAGTTTTATATAAAAAAGTAAAAAATACGCCTGTTTTATTTGCAACCGTAGCAGACCCGTTTACTATCGGTGTGGGGATTTCCGATACTGACCATCCTCAAAATATAACGGGAATATACGGTGCAATGCCCGTCGGAAGCCTTTTGGATATTGTTGTCAAAATACACGGGGAGAAAATTAAACTAGGTTCTATATGGAATCCTTCGCTCGCAAATTCTGATTTTACTATAAAATTGCTTGAGAAAGAAATTTTAAAACGTGAAAATATTACGTTTATACCCGAGCACATAAACAGCTCAAATGACATCCTGCAGGCATCCCAGAGACTCGGCACTCAGTCAATACATGCATTCTACTTTGTGAACGATATTATGCTTTTTGCAGGATTCGAATCAGCCGTCAAAATATCACGCACAAAGAAAATCCCGATATATGCGGGAGATTTTGAGAAACTGCCTTCAGGGGCAATGATTACAATCGGATATGACTATACTGCCGTCGGAAGGCAGGCCGCGGATAAAATTATAGAGATAATGAAAGGGAAAAAACCGGCGGATATGCCTTATGAAAAAAATAAAGTGATAATAACCGGCATAAATTTGGATGTCGCAAAAGAGCTCGGCATAAAGATACCGGATGAGATTTTTAAAAATGCTAACATGATATTTGAATTCGGAGAATTAAAGATTGTTAAATAATAATGATTAAAACTGAAAATATTTATAAAATATTTAATAAAGGTACGGCGGATGAAGTTGTATCAATCAGGGATACAAGTATTGAAATTAAAAAAGGTGAGTTTGTAACTGTTATCGGCACTAACGGTTCGGGGAAAACAACCCTGCTGAACCTGATTGCGGGTGCGGTAATACCGGATTCCGGAAAAATAATTATCAGCGGAAACGACGTTACACACAGGAAAGATTATGAAAGAGCGGAAATTATATCGAGGGTTTTCCAAAATCCTTTCAGCGGAACTGCGCCTGATATGACAATTGCCGAAAATCTTTTGTGCGCTTTTAACAGGGGAAAAAAGCATCTGCCTTTGATAAAATTAAACAAGAAGTTAATCGCCTTTTTCAAAGAACGTCTGAGCCATCTTGAGATGAAATTAGAAGACAGAATTGATTCACTGATTGGCTCTCTCTCGGGCGGGCAAAGACAGGCAATAACATTGCTGATGGCGGTAATTAATGAGCCGCAGGTTCTGTTGCTTGATGAGCATACGGCGGCGCTCGACCCGAAATCGGCGGGACAAATAATTAAATTAACACGCCGGTTTATTGAAACGCCAGGGCTGACTGTTATGATGGTAACGCACAGTATGAATCAGGCGCTGGAGCTTGGGTCAAGAATTATTATGATGCACAACGGCGAAATAATTGACGATATATCGGGTCCTTTAAGGCAAAGACTGACAACCGATGACCTGCTCTGTAAATTCGCCGAAGTCAGAAAGAAAGAAATGCTGACCGATGAGCTTTTCAGGCAATTCGCAAATGAATACATATAAAATTATAAATTAAAAATACACGGATGAAAAAAACAATAATTTTATTACTTATCATAACCGTACTTATTATTTCATCATGCTCCCGGCAAGCAACGGAGCTGAAAAAGAGCACGTGGCGGGGAGTAGTACTGCTCGATAAGAACGACTCTCCGAGCGCAAAATTTTCTGAACTGCCTTTTATTTTTTCATACAGTAAAGGCAAAGACGGTAAAGATCTGATTGTAATTACAAATGCAGACGAGAAAATAAATGTTACAGAAATATACAATAACGGCGATTCAATAATTGTTAAATTGCCTGTTTATAAAGATGAAATACATGCTAAGATAATGAGCGCGGATTCGATCGCCGGTGAATATTTGCATGTAGGCAGTAGAAGTAAATACACTCTGCCGTTTTATGCGATATCCGGAAAGACAGAGAGATTCGCCGGCGCAAATAAACCGCCGGTGTCTGATATAACAGGAACGTGGGAAGTAACAGCCAATGAAACTGATTCATCTAAAGACATGTACGTAGCGGAATTCCGGCAGAGCGGGAATAAACTGACGGGTACATTTCTGACTTCGGCGGGTGACTACCGATACCTTGAAGGCGCGGTCTCCGGAAATGATGTAATGCTGTCCTGTTTCGAAGGTTATTACACGAAGTTATTCAGGGCAAAGATTACTCCCGATGGAAAACTGACCGAAGGAATAATAATCGGCGGACCGACTTCAAAGGAGAAATGGACGGCGGTTAAGAATGAGAATGCGAAACTTCCCGACCCGGAGAAACTCTCAATGCTTAACAGTTCTTTTCAGGACGGAACAGAGACGATTGACTTTTCATTCCCCGATGTTAACAATAAAACCGTTAGCCTGAAAGATGAGAAATACAAGGGCAAGCCCGTGATAGTATCAATCGGCGGTTCATGGTGTCCGAACTGCAAGGACGAAACAAGACTCTTCGGTGAATTGTATGAAAAGTACAATCTGCAGGGGTTGGAGATAATCGGGCTGAATTTTGAATCGAATAATTTCGAGGAATCGGTGCAGAGAATTGAGCGCTTCAGAACGCAGTTAAATGCGAATTATGTTTTTCTTTATGCGGGCGAAACTGGCAGAAAAGTAACCGAGACGCTTCCGTTTATAAAAGTATTCAAGGGTTATCCGACTACAATATATCTCGACAGGAATCACAAAGTTAAAAAAGTGCATACGGGATTTTCCGGACCCGGTACGGGCAAACATTACGAAGCGCTTAAGAAGGATATAGTTAATACGATTGAGGAACTGCTGAAAGAAAAAGCCGGCAGTTAATCTTTGAATTGTTTTTCAGAGGCATTTAAAGTAAGTTTTAGGAAACAATACAATTTTATGAGACACAAAAAATATTTCTTTGCGGCGGGGTTAATAATTCTTGCCGCTCTTATCGCCTTTGCAATAAATTTTAAGAACGGATCACAAAAAAGTTCTGCGCCATACACGGAAAAAAGTTCTGCAAAAGTTAAAAAGGCTTCCGGTATAATGAACGCTCTTCAAATGATAAGCGAAATCAGGGCTTATCCCGACAGCGACATTCCTCCGGATAAATTCTACAAAGCTTATGAATATTCGCAGAGTCAGCTTGCGAATGTATTCGACAAAACAGAGGCAGATACATGGACTTCTATAGGACCGAATAACATCGGCGGAAGAAGCATAAGTTTTGCGGTTCATCCGGTTGATACGGGAACGGTATTCATGGGGGCGGCGTCAGGCGGTTTGTGGAAATCAACGACGGGCGGACTCGGCGCAACAGCCTGGACGCTTGTCAATACAGGATATCCGAGTTCTGCCGTTAGTTCAATCGCTATTGACTCGGTTAATCCTGCCGTAATGTACATCGGGACGGGAGAATCGTACGGCTATCAGTATTCTAACAACGGTGTGAATATAAGGATGATGCGCGGTATGTACGGCATCGGAATACTTAAAACAACAAACGGCGGCGCGACCTGGACGAAATCGCTTGACTGGTCGTACAACAATCAGCGCGGAGTGTGGGTGGTTGCAATCAATCCAAAAAACAGCAATATAGTTTATGCGGCAACAACGGAAGGTGTTTACAAATCATATAATGCGGGCGGAAGCTGGTCGCAGGTTCTGAATTATCAGTTAGCGATGGATTTGAAAATAAATCCGGTTGATACAAGCGTACTGTATGTCTCGGTCGGTAACCTGACAAACGCTGTACCGAATGCAAACGTAGGAATTTATAAATCCACGAACAGCGGTCTTGCGTGGACAAAACTTGCAGGTGGTCTGCCTGCAGCCTGGTCGGGTAAAGCGGCACTTGAAATCTACTGGAGTAATCCCGTCAATGTTTATGCCAGTATTGCGAATGATTTATCATACGTCGGATATTACAGAAGCACGGACGCAGGCGCGACGTGGAGCGTGAAGTCAACTTCAATTCCGATTGGCAATCAGGGATGGTATAACAATGCGCACATGGTAAAACGCGACGACCCGAATACAATTGTAGTCGGAACTCTCAACGTTGAGAAATCTGCCAACGGAGGAACTTCATTCTCGACGAATTCAAGCTGGAGCGCGTGGATAACAGGAGCAACGCCTCCGGGACAGCCCGAAGGCCCTGCGAATTTCGTTCATGCTGACGTTCACTTTTACGCAACAAATCCGAAAGACTTTAATAAGCTTTATTGCATTACCGATGGCGGGCTTTACAGGTCAAACAGTTTCGGGAGCACAAACTCATTTTACTCATGCAACGGAGGATATGTAACAACACAGTTTTACAACGGTTTCGCGAACTCATTTCAGGATTCAATTTTCTGTATAGGCGGTTTACAGGACAACCGTTCAACTTTTTATCAGGGCACGACGGCATGGTATAAAACATTTATGGGAGACGGTATGTGGTGCGCTGTGAACTCTCAGAATCCGAGCATCTGTTACACGGAATACACTTATGGCGATATATATAAATCTGTTAACGGCGGAGTAAGCTGGTCGGATATTTCACCGCCGGGCTCGGGCAGTGAAACCAATTACTGTTTCGCGGCTCCGTATATTTGCTGTCGTTCAAATCCGAATGTAGTCTATGCGGGCGGATTATCCGTGTATAAATCAACTGTCGGCGGCGGAAGCTGGCAGGGACCTTACGGCAGTTTCGGCGGCGGTAAAGTTCTGTGTATGGATGTTTCGGCGACGAGCACGGATACGGTGTATTTAGGGACAATACCGGCGGGCACTACGGCGGCGGCTATATGGAAAACCGTTAACGGCGGATTGAACTGGACGAATATTTCGGGCGCTCAGATACCTGACAGATACCCGACAGACATGGTAGTAAATCCGAATAATTCGAAAGAAGTTTATGTAACTTTCGGAGGATTTGCCAGCGGTCACGTCTATAAAACTTCGAACGGCGGAACGACGTGGATAAATATTTCCGGAAATCTTCCCGATGTACCTCATCAGTCTATAGTAGTAGATCCTCTATATCCGAACAATGTTTACGCCGGTAACGACCTCGGCGTTTATGCAAGTACGAACGGCGGTGCGACTTGGGGTGAGTACAAAACCGGAATGCCCTATGCGCTTATATATGACCTGACAATTACTAATATTGGCAGAAAGCTCCGCGCCACAACGCACGGTAACGGAGTATGGGAAATAAAGCTGTCGGCTATTCCTACTTCAATAGGTAACAGCGGCGCAACGGTACCTGATAAATTCTCGCTTAGCCAGAACTATCCGAACCCGTTCAATCCCGTTACAAGAATAAAATTTGACGTAAGCAAAACGGCGAACATTTCGATAAAGGTATATGATGTAACAGGCAGGAATATCTCAACGCTGTTCAGCAGAGTGATGCAGGCGGGTGTATATGAAGCGGGATTTGATGCAAGCGGTATCGGAAGCGGAGTGTATTTCTACAGTTTACTTGTTGACGGCAGGATTTCGGAAACTAAGAGGATGACGGTACTGAAATAGTTCTTAAAGTAATTTTATGAAGGCGTTCTGTGTTATAAGCGGAGCGCCTTTTTCTATTAATAAAGTGTGCATAATTATATATATTAACCCAATTAATAATTGAAAAAAAGAAAGGTCATTCAGAAATGTCAGGAAAAACTCCAATCACCGTAGCACACGGAGACGGAATCGGTCCCGAAATAATGGACGCGACTCTCAGGATAATTGAAGCGGCGGGCGCACAGCTCGAAATTGAAACAATAGAAGTAGGCGAGAAAGTATATCTGAGCGGGAACTCCGCCGGTATAGCGCCTTCGGCATGGGAATCACTCAGAAGAACAAAAGTATTTCTGAAAGCCCCGATAACGACTCCGCAGGGCGGCGGTTACAGAAGTTTAAACGTAGCGGCGAGGAAAACTTTGGGTTTATATGCTAACGTGAGGCCGTGCATCTCTTATCACCCGTTCATTAAAACCAAGCATCCTGTGATGGATATTGTAATAGTCCGTGAAAACGAAGAAGACTTATACGCGGGAATTGAGTACAGGCAGACGAGGCAGGTAACCCAGGGATTAAAACTTATTTCAAGACCGGGAACGGAAAAAATCGTCAGATATGCTTTTGAATACGCGAGGAACAACGGACGCAGGAAAGTAACGTGTTTCATGAAAGACAACATAATGAAAATCACGGACGGATTATTTCACAAGATATTTGACGAAATCGGCGCAGAATATCCCGATATAGAAAAAGAAGACTGGATAGTTGATATAGGCGCGGCAAAACTCGCAAGTTTCCCCGAACTGTTTGACGTACTTGTGATGGAGAATTTATACGGCGATATACTTTCGGACGTAACGGCGATGATGACTGGTTCCGTAGGACTTGCCGGCTCGGCAAATATAGGTGAGCAATGCGCCATGTTCGAAGCAATACACGGCTCGGCTCCGAGAAGAGCAGGACAGAATATCGCGAACCCTTCCGGACTGTTGCTGGGAGCGGTGATGATGCTTGTACATATAAAACAGCAGGATATTGCCTCGAAAGTTCATAACGCATTCATGAAAACGCTTGAAGACGGTGTTCACACGTATGACTTCAAAGATGAAATACACAACTCACTGCAGGTTGGTACAAAAGAATTCGCGGACGAGATAATAAAAAGATTAGGACAGAAACCCGAAAAGTTAAAAGCTGTTGAATACGGCAGTAAAGCCGGTCACACTGTAGAGCCGAAGCAAGAAAATAAGCCGGTTGTAAATATAAGTAAAACACTTGTAGGTGTTGATGTATTTCTCGACTGGAATTCCGGTAAGGCAGAAGATTTAGGGATGATGCTTAGCAGGATTACACTTGACAATTTAAAACTGCAGGCAATAACAAACCGCGGAATAAAAGTCTGGCCTGACACTTCGCCCGACATATTCACGACAGATAACTGGAGATGCCGGTACACAAATCCGGAGGGAGCGATGAATGTATTACACTCGAGTATTATAGAACTGCTGGCGAAGCTGAGGGATTCGGGATTTGATTTTATAAAAACGGAAAACCTGTACAACTTCGACGGCGAGGCGGGATTTTCGGCATAACACTGATTTTTATGTTGACCCATGTCCTTGTCATTTTGAACCTTACCCCGAACTTGTTTCGGGGTTGTTTCAGCATCAGGATTGTTTCAGCATAAGATTTTGCTCTCGCTTCTTGGGCGTTGTTCTTCTCTGTATTCTCTGTGTCAAACGCTCATATGCGGCTTGCTCTTATTCTCACTTAACACTTAACACTTAACACTTTAATGGCTGAAAAAATAACAGTTCTGGGAATATTCCGTTACTTTCTATACATCGGTGCGTCCGGATTCGGAGGACCGCTTGCGATAATCGAATACATGCGCCGCGATCTTGTTATGAAGAAGAAATGGATGACATTGGAAGAGTTCAGGGAATACTTCGGTTACGCGCAGATAGCGCCCGGACCGCTTGCCTTTCAGGTCGGGTTATACTTCAGTTATTTTAAAAAAGGTTTTTGGGCGGCTGTTTTATCTGGCGTCGGGCTGGTGTTGCCGTCATATATTGTCGTACTTATTTTCTCGGTTTTTTACAAAGAATTCAAAGACATACAATACATTGTATGGGCGCTGTACGGTATAAGTCCCGTGATAGTAGCGATAATATTCTTCTCAGGTTTCAATCTCAGTAAATCAGTTTTCAGCAAAGAAGTAATACAATACATATTATTTTTCGGCTCGGTGTTCCTCACAATATTTTTCAGAACTCCTATAATTTATCTGATAATCGGTTCGGCGCTTGTGTCGCTTATATATTTTACGGTCAAAGATAAACTGATTTTCCGCAATAAGTCCGGCGGGCTTGATTTGGCGGGTGTTGCAATGATGTTAACATTTATTGCAACAGAACTTTTTTCGGCGGCACAGGGGAAAATTCTTTTGATGTTTAACAACGTAAAGGACAGTGTTAGCGCAAAGCTCATTGAAATGTCTCTTTTATTTCTTAAGGTGGGTGCGCTGACGTACGGAAGCGGATTTGTTATAGTGGGCGTGCTCAGGCAGGAAGTTGTTGACAGGCTCGGCTGGCTGACTCCGAAGGAATTCCTTGACGGTATTGCATTCGGACAGATTACACCGGGACCAGTAGTAATTACTTCAACATTCATCGGATATATGACAAACGGATTTGCGGGTTCTCTGTTAGCAACGGTCTGCATATTTCTTCCGTCATTCATTATGTGCATGATACTTGCGCAGAGAATACAAAAAATCAGGGACAACTTTTACCTGAAAGCGCTGATAAAAGGAGCGAACGCGGCGGCTATCGGAGCGATACTTTCGACGGCATTCTTTTTATCTAAAGACGCAATTGTGGATTATTATACTGCCGGATTATTTCTTATCGGGCTTGCAGTGTTATTTTTCACAAAAGTGAAACCATACTACATCATAGCCGCTTCGGCAGGCGCAGGCATATTACTGAAGCTATATTTATAAATTTTGTTTTTCCAATTAGTACTCAGTACTAAATACCCAATACCATATACCGCTCTAATATGGAATCTTCTTATCGGACAACTGCCAGACTTCGAATGCCATCAGCGATTCATCTCTCAGATGCTGTGATACGGGAATCTTTCTTTTCCTGAGCGGAGAATTCAGTTCTTTGTAAATATGGTCATCAATGAATCCGATATTCGCGGCATCTTTTCTTGTGTTACCGTAATAAATGCATTTGATATTTGCCCAGTAAATCGCCGAGAGGCACATAGGGCACGGCTCGCAGGAAGTAAACAGCTCGCATCCCGAAAGGTTGAATGAATTCAGAAACTTAGAAGCCCTGCGAATGGCTTCGATTTCGGCGTGCGCCGTCGGGTCGTTTTTTTTTGTTACGTTATTCACGCCGGAGGAAATTACTTTCCCGTTTTTCACAATCACTGCGCCGAAAGGCCCGCCGCCTTTTTTAGCGTTTGCAACTGACAGGCGGATTGCCGTTCTCATGAAGTCAACTTTATACATCTGATACAATTTAAATTATTACCTAAAGCTCTTGCTCTTATTCAAAAAACAGATTTATTACTCTGTGCAATGTTCTTTATCTCTTATTCAATAACTTGTCCTGAATTTATTTCAGGAAAGTTCTTTAAATTCGTGATAATTCGTGTAAAATAGTTCTTTATCTCTTATTCAAAAAACAGATTTATTACTCTGTGCCTCTCTCTCCCGTTCCTCTCTCGTCTCCGTGTTATTATTTTCGTTTCTTTTATGACTTAATTATCTTTTACAGCCCCGTTTATCTTCTCTTTTTGTTTCTGGAAATTCTTTGTCGGATTTATTTTAATAGCGTTATCAATAGCGTCATTTGCGTTTTGCTTCTCACCAAGCTGGTTATAAATTTCCGAAATATAATAATATACAGAAGCTTCATTCACACTTCCGCGGACATATTCGAGACATTCGCCTGCCGTCACGAGCCCTTTTTTCAGGTCTGCTTCAGGATTTGTTTTATTTTTTGAAAGAAGATAAAGCTGTGCAATCAGAAACTGGCTGTAGCTTTGATTCACTTCCTCGTCATTCTTTCCGTATAATGTAAACACCTTATCATAACCGGATTGAGCTTTAGCCATATCATTCATTGACTGATAAGCCACTTCGGCAAGGGCGAGGTATGCAAGTTTCATCTGATCGCTGTCGGGGAACGTCACAATAAAAGCCTCTACCTGTTCGGGTTTTTCGCTCATCTGCGCAATCATCAGAGACGCATCGTCGGTAAATCCGGATTTATTAGCCGGGTCTGAAGTGAGCACTTTATCGAAATACGGTTTGGCGGATTCCTTATCGCCGTACTCAAGATACTTTTTGCCGATTTTATAATTTGCGACCGGATCAGACGGATCTTTTTCGAGTATCGCTTTGAAATAACCCATTGTGTTTTTACCGGCGTTAAAATCAGTTATCGCATCGAGAAATTTCTTTGCGGGCAGATAGCCGACAATGCGGTCAATTTCTTCACCGTTCCCGTTGACAAAAACGATAGTCGGATATCCGGAGACGTTAAATTTCTTTGCGAGGTCGGGACCCTCTCCTTTTTCTGCATCAATTTTCCAGTTAACCTGATGTTTATTCGCAAAAGCCGCAACCTCGGAATTTGTATATACTTTCTTATCGAGTTCAACACACCACTTGCACCAGTCGGTCATAAAATCAATCATAAGAATCTTGTTTTCGTTTTTGGCTTTGGTAAGAACGTCATTATATGTACCCTGCGAAAATTCAATTTCATTCGCGAAAGTTCTTACCGTAAAGAGAATCAGCACGAAGAACAACAACAAATATTTAATTTTGTTTTCCATTGTATTGGTTTTAGTTACACAAATTTACCTTAAAAGTGATTAAGATTAAAGGAATTTAACTTTAAACAAATATTATAACTGATTCCATTCGTCTTTGGTTATGGTTCTTACTATCAGACACATTATTGAAAACTATAATTTTTTATTGAAAAATGTCCACATAGCAACTTTAACGGCATCGGCATCGCCGGTGTTTTTTTTAATGTCATCACACAGTTTAACGACACATATATTATTTACACTGTATAGTTTTATTACAAAATTGAGAGGGCTGCTTTTTTGTAATGGATTGCCAGCTTTCAAAAAATCATTTGTAAAGAATGTTCCGATTCCGAACGCACAGTTAATTCTGTTGCCGCAATATTTTTTAATAGAAACAGCAGTATCATCCGTTAAATTATCACTGAAAAGTATTGTTTTGGAAGCCGGATTTATTCCGGTATTCTGATAATGTTTTATGAATTTATCTGCAAATGAGAACGGATCTCCGGAATCATGCCTTATTACATCCCATACTTTTGATTGTAAAAAATCAAAATCGTTTAAAAATGCATCAACACCATAAGTATCTGCAAGCGCTGTACATAAATACCCTTTATAAACCTCATTCCATTTATTCAAAGCAAATCTATTGGCATGTCTCAACCCTTCCAGCGCAGAAATTGCCTGAATGACTTCATGGGCAATAGTTCCTTTTGGTTTTGTGTTATATATATATGAAAGATACACATTACTTGTTCCTGCGAAATTATTAAACTGTTGATTGACATCAACGAACAGTTTCTGTGATTCAAAACTTCTTCGTCTGCGTGTTCCAAAGTCCGTATAAACACAGCCGGCATCTGACAACAATTTCCCCTTTTTAAATGCTAAATCTGTTTGCTGTGCGGTATTAAATTCCCAGTCTTTATCAACTTCCAGAAAATAAATTTCGGATATTAACGCCATTAACGGAACTTCCCACAAAATAGCGTCTCTCCATTTCCCTGATATTTCACATTTTAAGTGAGATTCTTCATCGAGGTAAATGTTTATCTGGCTTGGATCAAATCTGTAATTAGATAAATATTGTCTGTATAACGAATCGAAATATGGAATGTTTTTCTTAATCCAGTTATGTTCATCATCGGTCAAACGAAGTTCGTTCATTTGATTTATTTCATCTTTTATTATTTCCAGCACAAAGTTCGGCATTTTAATGCTATGACCTCTGTCAATTAAATGATAAACAACATCTGTTTCCGGATATTGCTTTAATACAAAGTTCATCATAGTGAATTTGTAAAAATCATTATCCAGAAGACTTGTTATAATGTGTTTGTCCATTTTTTGGATATTAATAAAAAAAGTTATTTAATTCGTGTAATTCGTAAAAATTCGGGATAATTCGTGTCTATATTGATTTTAAATTAGAATTTAACAACGCTCTTTTCCTCCATCATTGAGTTTGAAACTTTTAAAGGACCTTTAAATTCCGGCGCATCCACCTCACGGGTTTTTTCGTATTGTTTAAGCATAAACGGAAGTCCGTTTGACATAAAAAAGTCCGGACCGTCATTTATTGAAAAATGCAGGTGAGCCGAAGTTGAATTTCCTGAATTCCCGAGAAGTGCTATCGGTGACCCCTCTTTTATTTTGTCGCCTTTTTTAACGATGATTGAGCCGGTAACGCAATGTACGTAAACCGCATAATTTCCGTTTCCGATATCAAGAATAATATAATTACCGGCATACTCTTCCACGGTATTAAACTTCACGTCGCGCGCATCGCCTTTGTTTTCGGGAAGTCCGTCAACAGTATGATGGACAATTGCATCTGCCACCGCATACAATGTGTCACGGTAACAGAAGTAAGATTCATTTACTTTCGGATCTCCTTTATACAATTCATCCTGATCATTTAATTTAAGAAGATCAGAAGCGTACCGTTCACCACAGCCGATTTTTCCGTCAACAAAGAAAAGAGTATAAAAATGATATAACAAAGTTGACTGATTAAAAAATATCCAGTTTTCTCCTTTAACGGGGGAGTTTATGACAAGCGGTTTCTCGTTTTTACGTGGAGAAAAAACTCCGCCTTCCCTGATAACTTCAAGATTATTAACAGTATCTTTTAAGAATAACCGGTGGCTTACAACCGAAGGTAATACCTGTCCGAGTGGTATAGGGAGCTGTATGGACATATAGTAAGCGTCAATTTTGTCAACCTTTATTTCCTTTGGCGCAGACAGGGGATCTTTATATATCGGCGGCAATTCAGATTTTTGAATCGTAAAAAGTTCGGCTTTTGTGTTATTGTCAAATACAACAACCTTTTCGAGAGTCATGCCGTCTTTTTCGTATTCCCACATCTTCAGTGTGTAACCGATGCGTGTAAATTTTTCTGTATTGAACGGGACATCATTTTTAACAACTTCAAAAATAGTTCTGTGAAGCTCCGCAATTTTTGACTGGGAATTAACATCATCGTTCTTAAATCCCCCAAAAAATTCTGTTGCGGTAATTCCTGCCAGAAGGACGAGAATAAGTAAAATTCTGTTTTTCATAAGAGTACAATTTATGGCACCCCGCAGAATTTTTTAAAAACCACATACTGATGCCGTTATTAAAAACCAAAGTTACAACAAAATCGGAAAACATACAATACAGCGATTATTAGACCAGAGTCTGCAGGCTATCGGCGGAATATTAAAGAACAGACATCTTCTGAACGCATTATGGAATCGCGGTGCACCGTCAAAACTCTATAAAAAGCAAATTACAGGGCAAACTCTGTTAATCTTTGCTTTCAATGAATTCTGACAAAGATTTAATATTCGGAAAGCATTTTACTTTTTCTGTCAAATTATCGAAGTAGAAAAAAGGGTTTTGAGATAGCGCGTAATGAATAATATGTTTTGGAATTACTGATAGTTCAACAGAAATGGTTTATGTTGAACTATCAACAAAATCCGTGTTCATAAAATAACCAAACCTGGTGAACGATTTTATTTGATACTCTCTTATTGGGAATTTTGAGAATAAGTTGTCTTCTATCGCTGCAAATTTTTATTTGTAATTACGCCGAATTGAGTAAACGAATTAAAATTATCGTATAAAAACGGCATATTTATTTATTCCCGATTTGTTTGGTTTTACCGGCAAGTAAACTTTTAGCTGATTTTCTGCTCACAACACTTTTGCCCGATTTTTCTTCAATTTCTTTTCGCGTATTGCCTGCAATAGTGCCTCCTTGTTTGGCAATTATTTTACTTTGCTTAAAGCCTTTTGGCTTTTTCTCTTTGCTTATTTCAGCAGTCGTAGCTTCGGCAAGCATATTCAAAACCAGTTCGAGGTTTGTCATATTATCCCTTAAATTCTCTTTCTTCAGTTCTTTATAGTTTTTGTATTGCTTAACTGAAAATCCGCTCCAGGCTTTTGTTATTTCATCTGTAAGTATGGCATACTCCTGTCCTTTTTTAACGCCTCTGTTCTCCCATTCGTCGGTAAGTTCTTTCCTTACTTCAATGCTTTTCAGGCGCTGGTTAATCCACTCTTTGCTGTATCCTTTTTTCAGATATGTTTCCATCAGGCGGTCAATGCCGATTTCCGGGTCTTCAATTTCGTCTATTCTTTCCCGCGCAACCTTTGCTATCCATAGTTTAAAAGGCTCCGCTTTCGGAGACGGGATGGATTGGATTAAACGAAAGAGCTGTTCTGTATCGGCAACGTCAGTTTTGTAGAATTTTCCGTCAGTAGATTGCATTTTCAGTTGGTTACAATTTGTAACCAACTGGCTACCTTCTTTAGTGAGCCTGTGTTTCAGTACTTTCCAGTAATTATTCGGGTTTGGGCTGTCTGTCAAAACCCCTATTGTGTCCACTATTGAAAAATACCATTTTTCTTCCTCGTCGTTCCATAATGAACGGACTTTTTTTTCTTCAAACAGCTTTATAGATGTTTTCTTTTCCATTACCCTATTACATTATATTTGGTAAAATTCTTTTGTTACTTTCTTTTCTTCCTGCGTAACCGCAAAGTCTTTGTCGTTCAGCGAAAAAAGATTTACGTATAACTGATTTTTGTCTAATATTTCTGCGAGATGTTGTTTCTGTTCTGCCAAAGTTAGCGCTTTAAATTCCTCAATGTGTTTATCTTGCATCTTTATATCAACGTTGTAATTAAGGAAAGATTTTGCTTTCATATTTTCCCATATTTTTAGAAGTGCTTTTGTGTTCTTCGCTGATTCTATTTGCTCAATAAATATTTGGTTGTATTTCTTGAGTTCAAGATATACGAATTCACCCCCGCCTTTCCAGTTAACTGATCCACTTATTCCGCCTTGCTCACCTTTAATTACTTTTTTCAATCTTTCAACTGCAATTGTTTCTATATAATCCATTTGTTCAATTCCTATATATTGTCTTTTCATTTTATGGGCAACAGCCGAAGTTGTACCACTCCCCAAATGAAAATCCAATACAATATCATTTTCGATACTACATAGATTGATAATTTGTTGTATTAAATCTTCCGGTTTAGGAGTGTCAAATGTGTTGACACTGCCGAATAATTTTAATATTTCGGAAGTGGCTAAATTATTATGTGATATATCGTCCCAGATACTGGAATATGGAACACCAACACTTACATCACATAAAAACCTTTTTAATTTTGGTCTACCTTTCCCATCAACCCCAAAGTAAATTTCATCCTGCCTTGTAAGTTTATCAATCTTATCTTTATTAAATCTCCAATTTCCATTAGATGAAGGATAATGTTCTTCGCCAGTATTAGGATTTACAATAGGAAAATATAATGATTCAACATATCTGCCTCCCTTAACATTTGCCATAAGATTGTCGACTGCCCAATTTCCCTTTGGGTGATTATCTGGATTAGAATACCTATTTAATTGTTTTTTGCTTCTATTTCTTTTATACAATACAATGTTGCTAATATCTTTAGTATAAACTAATATATTCTCATGAATAGAACCTATAACCCTATCATTCGGTGCCCCACCTCTCTTTTTCCAAATTATGTTTACCAAAAAATTTTCTCTGCCAAAAATATCATCTAATAATACTTTACAATAATGCACTTCTTTATCGTCTAAACTTATAAATATTGCACCATTGTTTATTAATAAATCTCTGGCAATATCCAGTCTGTTTTTCATAAAAGTTAACCAACTACTATGATTAAAATTATCATTGTAGTTGAAACCATCTTTACCCGTATTATACGGAGGGTCTATGTATATCAGCTTCACTTTTCCTGCAAATTCTTCTTTTAAAGAATGCAAAGCCAAAAGATTATTTCCCTTTATAATAAGGTTGTTAGTAATTACGCCTTTGTCGTTTCGGGTAAATTTATCAAGCGGTTTTTCGCCTTTGGCAGTGCAGCGTTTTCCATTTGTTAATACCTTCGGCTCCAATAATTGGTTTATTTCGTCCTGCGCAAGAGTTTCATTAAAAAATATTTCTTCACGTTTATCTTCCTCGCGGCTTTGCCCGCCTTCCAGAACACAATCCTTAAACGGCCATACCAACGATACTTCATTCCTCTGTTTTAAGAACTTGCCGTCAATGTTCAGCCCGACTTTGTTTTTATATGCCGTATAACTGTCGTTCAGATAATTCTTCTGCTCCAGGAACTGTATGAACAGAGATTGGTTAAACACCAGAACATCTTTAACTTTCAAAAAGAATTTTGCTTTCAATTCCTTATCCTCAAGCAATAAAGAAATCAATTCCTCGTCAAAGTTTTGCGCTTTGCTAATCACTACCCACTTCTTTATTTCTCCGTTATCCGTGATAAAGTTCGGCTCCTTTTTCAGTGCCTTTTCTAAACTTTCGTATAGCTTCATTTGTTTATGATATTATTTATTAAACATCCCCTTTGCTGCCTCATATTCCTTTTGAAAAATCCAATCCAATAGGAATATTAACCGTTTTTTGACCGGTTTGACCACATTTTCTGTACCTCTTGCCTTACCCAAAATCTCAAAGCCTATAGCATATTTCGCATTCCCCAAAACCGATGCTCAAATTTTCCTGTTTTTTGCGCATAGGTTTTAAGCTGAGTCCATCGTTGGGCTAACAAACCACCCCCCTGCTCCCTGCTTAACACTTAACACTTAACACTATCACACAGGTTTTTAGTTCTTTATTGTTTGATGTAATCAATTAAATTATAAACACTTTCGCCGTTTGGACCGTTTGTTTTGCTGAAGGTTGCTTTAAACTTGCCTGTAAGTTCGGGTTTTTCATTACTGTCTGTGCCCCAGCTCTTTGGATTTGCATTCGCATTCCCGGTCCAGCCGGAACTAGCAGTGTAAACATTTATGTAAGCAGTGTAACGGTCACCGCCAATATCAGTTACTTTCTCAGCCTGAGAAAATGTGTATGCCTCGCCGTCTGACTCAGGGATGAAATAATATCCGCCATTATATTTTATGTCCGTTGTCGCCTTATGTCCGGTGAAAGTTATACCGAAATATTTGCCGATTGTTTTTGAAACGGCTTCTTCTTTTAACTTCAGATTGCCGTTACCTGCTTTTTGAAAAAGTTTTAAATTATTTATGTGATTATGCAATACTCCGAATTTAATCAATTCATCGTCTGTGATACTTCCGCTTGCAAACGGTTCCAGGTAAACTTCGGAAAAATTACTGAAAAAAATGTTCAGTTTCTTTTGTTCAGCCGGAGTCAGCTGTACTTCTTTTCCGGTAACCGCGTTATCCTTTTTGGGAACAATACTGTCTTTAGGTGAATTTGCGGAAGTTTTTTGCTCCTTACCGGTTTCAGGTTTTACGGAATCTTTTTTGCAGGAACAGGTAAATGACATAACGATACACAACAGAAGAATTAAAGTGAAATTTAATTTTATCATTTTTTAAAGTTTTGGTTATTATAATGAATGTTTGTAAAATTAACATAATCTATTTTTCAACAAAAAAATATAATTAAAAATATGCCATACATAAAAGCACGGGAAAGAGGGGTACGAATTTGGAATAGTCATTTTACGAAAATCTTTATATTATTGTTTTGTAACAGAAACAGTAAAAAACACGTATAAAAGACTGATATCTGCTTAAACATTTTAAAAGAAAATATTAAATCGGAGGTAAAATGAAAAATCGTTTTTTGACGGTGAGTTTATTTGTATTATTGGTATCGGGGTTTGCGGTCAATTTAAACCCGCAGGTAGTTTATGACAGCAAAATTGATTCAATGAAAAATCTTATTTCACTGCAATCAATTTCCAAAATTGTTAGGGAATTATCCGGTGACACAATAACCGTTATCGGAGGTTCGCCGTACAGAATATTTTCAAGATACTGGGGTTCACCTTCAAACCCAAAAGCCGCTCAGTATATTTACGAAAAATTTCAGAGTTACGGTATTAATGTGAGATATCAGAATATCAGCAGTTCCTGCGTAAATGTTATCGGAAAAATCACCGGTACTTTGTATCCGGAGCAGTACTATGTTGTCTGCGGACATTACGACAATTTTAAATTAGACCCGGTTCCGGGACCTTTGGATACTGTACCGGGCGCGGACGATAATGTTTCGAGTATATCCGGTATTCTTGAAACGGCAAAACTGCTTGTTAATTTCCCGCTCGAATATTCGGTTTTATTTATTGCATTTGACGAAGAAGAAAAAGGATTAGTTGGTAGTCTTGCATTCGCAGATAGCGCTGTCAGACAGGGAATGAATTTAAAGGGCGTAATAAATTTAGAGGTGCTCGGATATGACTCGGATAATGACGGGAAGTTTATGCTTATAACCAATAGTAATTCCGAAGCACTGGCAGGCTATTTTCTGAATGCAATTCAGGTTTATCAGATAGGTCTGCAGGGACAGAAAAATTTTAACGGCGGATATTCCGACCATTATTCTTTCTGGCTTAAAGGATTCAAAGCCATAACCCACGCGCAAAGCGATTCGAATTTTACACCGTATGAACATACGAAGTATGATACATACGATAAATTTAACCCGAATTATTTTTTGAAAATGGTTAAAGCCGCATTTGTTACACTGGCAAGTTTAGCAACAGATCACGGGAGTATAGGAATAAATAATTTATCAAATGAAATTCCCAAAAAATATGTTCTTGAACAAAATTATCCGAATCCGTTTAATCCCGCTACCAACGTTAAATTTTCAATTTGTAATACTCAGTTTGTAACATTAAAAATTCATGATATGCTCGGCAGGGAAGTTGCAAATTTGGTTAATGAACAGCTTGCACCGGGAACTTATGAAGTGGATTGGAATGCCTCACAATTTCCGGGCGGAATTTATTTTTATACTTTAACAGCAGGTGACTACATGGAAACGAAACGCATGACAATGATTAAGTGAGTGCCGGGCTAAGCTTAAACAAAAACGCAGTTTAAGAAGATAAACTGCGTTCAATGTTCAATAAACCCCCGTTGGTGTGCCGTATCAACAGCAATTTATTTTTAGTCCGTACTATTTGAATCTATTTTAATAGAGTCATTCGCCTTATTTCTGAAAAACTGTTCGTTGTTAATCTGTAGAAATATACGCCGCTTGGATAGTTAATAGCGTTGAATGTTGCCTGATATGTCCCGGGCTTTAGTGATTCGTTCACGAGAGTTTGAACTTCACGACCAAGCATATCAAAAACTTTTAATAATCAAGTCAATCGCTTGTGTAGTAAATATGCTTGTTTTCAAACGGATTCCGCATGGATTGTAATCGCACGGACTCTGACTGCCGAACATTTCAAATCTATAGATGTTTCCGGTGCAAAAGTCACGCTACCGCACGGTTTGAGTAATTATCCCGGGGTTCACCCCGCCCGCAGAAAACATCTTTGTATTCTCGGTTAAATGTATTGCTTTTAATAATTGAATCTCTCAAATTATCGGAAATGTATGTCCCATGTATTAGTTGCGGATAATTTGTTATCTTTTGCTGATGTAAGGTTATTATATATTTTCCGCCGGCATTTAGGGTTTTTAAAGTAAGTTCTGACAATGAATAAAGATTTAGAGTTTTTTCTGATATATTTATAAACTTATTTTAATAAATTATGAAAAATTTACTTCTTTCACTATTCAGCAGTGCGTCAGCACTTTTAGTAATTCTTATTTTCAGTGCCGGTGATTTAACGGCGCAAACACCGCAGTTTTTCAATTCCAATAACGGTACTTCATACAATTCATTTCCGTTGAATGTTGCGGCGGGTAAAATGGTACAGACGCTTATTGCCGCGGGAGAGTTTAATCAGCCAATACCCGCTACAGCAGGGAATATTACCAAATATTATATAAGGATATCAACCGGATATCCGCTGGGACCTGCTACATACACAAATCTAAAAATTATTTTCAGCCAGACGGCACTCACCGCTTTGCCGACGGGTTCTTTTTATTCCGGAACATGGGACACAGTTTATCAAAGAGCAAGTGTAACTTTAACAGCCGGCGCAGATACCTGGCTGGCTTTTACATTAGACCATCCATATGCCTACAATCCGGCACAAAGTCTTGTCGTGCAGATTGAGCAATGCGGCGTTACCGGAACATTTTCAGGTTATGCCGTTCAGCAGACATCTACTCCGGGTATCGGCAGAAGATCATATTGCGGTACCGCATGCCCTTTTGTCTATGGCGGGTTGACTACTTCTGTTGTCAATTGCGGGATTGATGTCGGGACATCAACGTTAGCGTTACCGGATTTGATTTATTATAAGTTTAAAAATAACACTCCGGGATTTACGCCTAATTTTGCAGTACCTGGTGTCGGCTCTAATCCGGCGCCTTTAACGGGTACCGGTTTGATTTTTACACCCGGAGGACAGTTCGATTCATGCATATCGGGAACGGGAACAACCGGGTCTCACGTTAATACAAACTGGCAGACAAACTTTGGTTCCGGAAGCTGGACGATTAGTATGTGGCTGAATAATCTTCCGAACAATACAACTCTGTATTACATGTTCGAGGAAGGAACAGGAGGATTCCGCAGTTTTATAGGCGGTGCCGCAGGAGCAGGTAATGTAATATTAAGAGGAACAGGCTTGACCGATATAATTATTCCGGCTATTGCACCGGGACCGACTGTTGTTCATTTTGTATATGATTCTGCCACTGCGACTATCTCAGGATACAAAAACGGAGTTTTCGCCTTAAGTGTTCCTCAGGCAGTGCCTTTAAATCTCGCAACCGGAGCTAACTTTCAGGTAGGCGGATACAGTACTTTAGCAGGAATAAACGGACAAATGGATGAATTCCGCGTTTACAGAAGGGCTTTAAATCAAGCTGAAATTACCGCTACATGGAATTATAATCTCGGAGTTGTCACGGGCGTTACGCCGATAATCTCGGAAGTACCGGAAAACTATTCTTTATCCCAGAATTATCCGAATCCTTTTAACCCAGTAACTAAGATTAATTATGCTTTGCCAAAAAACGGATTTGTAACGCTCAGGGTTTATGATGTGCTCGGAAGGCAAGCCGTTAATCTTGTAAACGAAAACAAAACAGCAGGCAGTTATTCCGTTGATTTCAATGCCGGCAGTTTAACAAGCGGAGTTTATTTCTACCGGCTCGAAGTTAACGGTTTTACCGATACTAAGAAACTGACAATAGTGAAATAAATAGAATTTCTATTTTAATCTTTTTTGTACAACCCAGAAAATTACTCCGGTTAGTAACAGTATTATCGTGCTGACCGGGGTGAATGCGCAAATTGCTTTATATCCAAGCATACATTCGTCATCTATGTCTTTGTAAGGCAGTAGAGTAATAATTCCGCTTAAAAAAGATACGACCGATAGAATCAGAAAAATTAATCTGTTTTTGTTTATTGGTTCCGGCATTTTTTTGCTGATTAATTAACCTTTAAACTTACAATAAATAAAAACTAAAAAAAAGCAATTATTACGCGTGAATAATAAATCGCTGCAGATACACTGATTTATGATAAGTGCGAAAAGCAGGAGAAGAAAAATACAAAAAAAACAGGAAGAAGCTGTTATTTGATTTAATAAGGACAAGGAGCAGGATTATATATTTAATTACTTTCATATTGTCAGTATCCTAAGTAAACTTGAAATATAAAAAAAGTTTCTAAATCAGCCTGAAAAGAAAAAATTTATCTTATTCTAAACGCATATAAAACGATAAAAGAAATAATTGCAGTATTACGAAAATACGTCAATGAAAACCAATAAAATACTATGAATTATTGCAATAATTGCGGACGTAAACTTAATGAAGGTGTAAGGTTTTGTCCCGAATGCGGAAAAAATTTAATGCCGCGCGTAACAGAGCAGGAAAAGAGTATTAACGAAATTCCGATAAAAAAAGAAAAGAAAAAAAGCAGGAAATTGTTAATTATCTTAATCCTGTTTTTCGGAGTATTGTTCTCTGCGTCAATAATATTCATTTTAATGAAATTTATTAATTCCGGAGATAAATCACTCGGCAAAAGTGAATTTAAAGATGCTGATACAAATCTTCTTATAAAAACAAAGGAATATGGTAAGATACCGTCAAATCAAATACTCGTGATACTGAATGAAGATGAGGGTGACAGTAAAGCAAAAAAAATCGGGGAAATCGCAGGAGGAAAGGTAACGGGTAATATTGAATTTCTGAATCTATATCAAATAGAAATAAAATCCTCCACATTTGAAGAATTAAAAGAGAAAATAAAAAAAATTCAAAAAGAAGAAGGTGTGTATGCGGCATTTCCAAACGCAGAACTTGTTCTGAGGCAAACGGCTGCCGCCTGCGATCCGCTGGATGATCCCGTGTATGACAAATCGAATTATAAGGAAGGTATCGGCAGTCCGATTGAACATATAGGATTAAAAGAAGCATGGAAAATAATTAAAGCAAGCGGTGTCAAATTTAATAATGTGCAGGTTGGAGTAATAGATGAGCAGATCGGCATTAAAAGTGACAGAAAAATTAAGAACAATAAAAATATATCTGTTCTCAGAGGTGAAGACACTTTAAGGCGGGGACAGAGTCACGGCAATATGGTGATAGATATTATCGGAGGGGATATGACAAACGGCGGCGGTTCGGGTGTCGCTTCAATATTGAAAGAGAACCTGAAAATTACCGCTACGAGTCCTATGAAAAACGGAACAATTTGTTATACGGATGCGATAGACAGAATGAAAGCACAGGTTGAAAGCGGAGCAAAAGTAATAAATTGTTCAATAGGATATTTATATGCGTATGAAAATCAGGATAAGGAAAGAGATGACGTGAAAGGTGTTAAATTGTTTCTGGAAAAATTAAATAAAGAACATCCTGACGTAATAATAGTAGCCGCCGCACCAAACGATAAGAATGCATTAAACGGGAAGAATGACTGGTGGGGGCATAAACTTCCGAATCTCGTGACAGTCAGCGGTGTATCCGGAGACGGGCAAATGATAGGCTCGCATCAGGGTGAGGGCGGCGAAATAACAATATGCGGTATTTCCGGTTATACTTATGGAAATGCCGATGATCAGGGATACGGAACAAGTTCCTGCACCCCGCAAATTACTGCTACGATAGCATTGATGAAGTCAATAAATCCGAAATTAACAAATGAAGAAATCAAAGATATATTAAGATCAACATCTTCCAAATCAGTAAACGGAAACAATATGCCGCCAAACAGCGGGAGCGGTTTAGTCAGGATAGATGATGCAGTATTAAAAGTAATAAATGATTTACGCAAAAAAGAAAACAAACCGGAGCTGAAGAAAGAAGATTTATTACAGCTTGCAAGTTTAGAGGTAAGCTCTTCGGGAGGACCGAAAGAATTTACAATAACTGCGGAAATAAAATCAGTAAGTGAAAAAGGCACAAGTTTAACAATAGAATATTCGGGTGATAATTGTTCCGGTAAAGGCGAAAAAGAAAAATATTTAAACAGTCCGGGGAAAGTTTCGTGGAGCATAACGCTTAAAGATGAATCAAAACCGGTGACCATTAAAATCAAAAGACTCGACTTTGATGTTTGTAAGAGTATCGAAGTCGGAGGGAAGATAAAAGCCGAAGATTTGGTCGGAGAATGGAACGGAGGAGTTTGTCATGACGACTGGAGTACGCCTTATAAGATAGCGGAGCCGAAAATAAGAGAAAAATTAGTATCCGTAAAGGGAGAGTTTTTGCAAATGAAAATGACTATGACGCTGAGTTCGGAAAACATATTAAATACAAATATGAATGTGAGCAGTTCAAAAATGCCGCCCCCGCCGCTTGATTTTTCTTTTGATGACGGAAATTTATCTGCGAGCACCCTGTATATGATGAATAATTATCGGTTTTCAGGAAAAGTTGTACTGGTAAACGGTGTTTACAATATTGAGGGCACATGGAGCGCGGTTGCTACAAACGGAAGCATGAAAATGAACGGCAGATGGAAAGCAAATAAAAGTAAAAAATAAGAGCCGCAGATTTAAACAAATCCGAATGAATAAAGAGCCGTTTTAGAAGCTAAGAGATATGAGCGGAATAGGAATTTTTTAAAGACGGGAGAATTTTATTTATTTATGGGATTCAACGTTGAGGGTTTCGGCGCAGAGGCGCGTGTCCCCGGATTCGTTTGTGGCAATTATTAATATGCCTCGTGATTTCTGGGCTTCGGCGACCGAATAAACAAGGTCAATACCTTCACGGTCGAGATTAGTGCGCGGTTCATCCATTAACAGGACCAGTGGTTCATTTAGAATTGCAAAGCCGAGTTTAAGCCGCTGTTTCATACCCGAGGAATAGTTCTTCACGAGGTCGTTCCTGCGGTTATAAAGATTGATTTTTTCGAAGAGGGCGCTGATGTAATCGAGTTTATATTTTGCCCCTTTATCTTCACATTTCAACCCGTAGAAAAATTCAAGGTTCTCAAATGCAGTAAGTTCATCATAGAGATTTATATACGGCGCAATCATACCGAGATGTTCATAACGCTTTTCATCCGTTATATCTTTACCGGATACCGTGAGAATTATTTTCCCTTTATTCTGTTTAATAAGGTTCGATATAATCTTTAAGAGTGTGGATTTACCCGAGCCGTTTCTTCCCGTTACGGCGATTGACGAGCCGGTGTTTAAGGTGAAATTAATTCCGCTAAAGATTATCTTACTGAGAAAGCGTTTTTCGAGATTTTCGCATTTCAGGGAAACGGGCGTAATCATTGTTTAAGAACTTTTTTCTGCATGAGTCCAGATTCTTCGTTCAGTCTTTGTTCGCGGCGCTGTCCCGCCTGTTCCCAGCGGCGCTTTTCTTCCGCGGATGCAGGTTTAACCTGCGGTACAGAAACCGGATGGAAAGTGTCTTTCTCAACATTTACAAAAGTTAGATAAGCGCTGTTGGAATGCGTTACATCTCCCGAGATGATATCTTCAACTTCAACACGGACGCCTATTTCCATAGATGTCCTGAAGGCGCGGTTTACAGAGGCTTTGAGACGTACAATTTCGCCGAGGTGTATTGCGCAGTTGAATGTGAGGTTATCAACTGCGGCTGTTACTGCGATGTTATTGCAATGTCTTGATGCGGTCAGCGCAGCGGCAATATCAATCCAGTGCATTAATCGTCCGCCGAGAAGGTTTCCGAGCATATTGGTATCATTAGGCAGTACCAGTTCAATCATTTCTATCTGCGATTCTTTTACCGATTTAATTACTTCTGACATTATGAATTTTTTTTATGACGGGATGCTTCTTTTTAAAATTAAGACTTTATTTAATAAATTGCTCTTCGGAAATTTTAATTCGAAACGCGCAATTTCCTTTTTTGCTTCTTCGTACTTTTTCTTTGTAACCAGCGCCTGAATTTTTCCGCAAAGAGCGTCGTCGGCGTATTGTGTCTCGAAATATTCCGATAAAACATTATCGTAATATATTATGGATGCTCTGTAATTATCCATTACGTAATACAGATCCCCGCTTTTAAGTTCTTTATAGGCAAGTTTATCGCGAAGTTCGAGAATTTTTTTATCCGCTTCCGGGGCGTTTTTATCGTTAGGATAAAGCTCGAGGAAAGTCTTAAACTCGTTTATTGCGTACAGCGTGTAAGTCTGGTCAAGATTATACCTCGGCGATAAACCAAGATAACACATTGCAAGCTGATACCGTGCATCGGCGGCGAGCGGACTTGTAACATAATTTTTCAGAAGATATTCAAACTCGTAAGCCGCAAGTATAAACTCCTCGCGCTTCAGATAACTCATTGCAAGGTAATACTGAGCTTTGTCGCTCACCGGGGAACCGGAAAATTTTATCTTCATATAAGAAAAATCTTCTATAGACTGGAGATAATCCTTTTTATCGTAATTTTTTTTTGCGACCTGAAAAGCT
>JAPLFI010000038.1 GCA_026390755.1 Ignavibacteriota bacterium | reverse complement strand
CGACCGGATTATTAAAGCGTCGGAGGAAACAGTTAAAGCCGGTTATAAGAAGTTTGACGTTAATACTCCGTATCCCGTTCACGGTATCGAAAGAGCTATGTCTTTAAAGTCGTCAAAACTCGGCTATGTGACTCTTCTCGTAGGGCTATCAGGTGCGGCATTTGCTTTCTTGTTCATTTACTGGGCTTCTGTGGTGGATTATCCGCTCATCATAGGCGGGAAACCGTTTTTTGCATGGCCTGCCTTCGTACCGGTTACGTTCGAGGTTACTGTTCTGTCTGCGGCAATCGGTACTGTGGCTTTTATGATTGCGCTTATGTTCCGATTTCCCGCAACTTCGCACCCGATACACGATACAAATTATATGAAGAAAGTTTCTTCCGATAAGTTTGGCTTGAATATAGTCGCAATTGACCCGCTTTTCGATGCGGATAAAGTGAAGACTTTTCTCGCGGGAATCGGAGGTAAGGAAATTGAAACTGTTTATGAACCGGAGAAAGTTCAGATTAATGCCTTCGACCCGAAATTTATCGCTGTGCTGATTCTTGTGACAGTTGTTACTGCGGGGACTACTTATTTCCTGCTTAATAAACTTTTGTTTATGCCTCCGTTTAACTGGATGGCGGTTCAGGAGCGGCTTTCTCCGCAGTCGCAAAGCGTAATGTTCCCGGACGGATTCGGAATGAGGAATCCAGTGGAAGGTACCGTCGCGCGCGGATTTTCTCCTTATGAGTTTCAGGGCTTGTCCGATTCTGCTGTGAAAAATATACCGAATCCGCTTTCGATGACGAAAGAAACCATCGCTGAAGGCAAGTTAAGATTTGATATTTACTGCAGTCCGTGCCACGGATATTACGGCAAGGGCGACAGCAGGATGAATGCGCAGTTTCCAAATCCGCCAACGCTCCATAGTGACAAGGTTCGTAACTGGGCGGATGCTAATATTTATCACGTGATTTCAAACGGGCAGAATGTTATGCCCTCTTATGCGAAACAGATTTCCCGGGATGACAGATGGGCGATTGTGAATTATATCAGGGTCTTACAGCGCTCGCAAAACGCTAAAGATTCTGACATCCCGGTCCTGCCTGGTGCCGACGCAGTGCAGACGAACAAACAGGCAGATACAACAAAGTGATTATTGTCGGATGCAACAAAGTGATTATTGTCGGATGCAACAAAGTGATTATTGTCGGATGCAACAAAGTGATTATTGTCGTCCTGAACTTGTTTCAGGATCACACTTAACACTTAACACTTAACACTTAACACTTAACACTTATTTAATGGAATATCAAAGAAAAGATTTACCGGAAAAAGTACTGAAAATCGGATTCATACTCGCTGGTCTCGGGCTTCTGCTCGTCGTGCTTTCTTATCTCGTTGACCCCCAGCGCAGTGCATTTAATAACATTATCGGAATGATGTTCTTCGCGAGTATTTCAATCGGTGCGCTGATTCTCGTCGGACTTGAATACCTTGCGGGCGCCGTATGGAGCACTCCTATGAGACGTGTCAGCGAATTCGTTGCCTCCACGATTCCCTTTGTCGTGATTATGGCAATACCGCTTTTCTTTAGTCTGCATTCGCTTTTCCACTGGACGCATACCGATGTAGTCCAGTCGGATAAAATTCTCGCGGGAAAATCCTCTTATCTGAACGTGACTTTCTTTACCGTCCGGTTTTTTATTGTTATGCTGTTGATGTATATGTTCTACTTCGTCTTTATCAGGAATTCAAGGAAACAGGATGTGTCGCGAGATCAGTCTCTGACTAAAACAAACGTAAAACTTTCTGCAGTGTTCATGGCTGCTGCGGGTATCGGACTTACTATTCTTGCCGTTGACTGGATTATGAGCCTTGAACCTCACTGGTTCTCGACTATATTCGGTATTTATTTTATCTCGGGTACGCTTCTTGCCGGACTTGCAGTGACTACATTTATTGCCGTTTCGCTCGCCGAAAACGGATATCTGCCGGGTGTAAACCGCGACCATTATTATTCTCTCGGCGCATTGATGTTTGCGATTACAAACTTCTGGGCTTACATTGCATTCAGCCAGTTTCTTCTTATCTGGTATGCCAACATTCCTGAGGAAACCGTCTGGTTTATAGCGCGATGGGAAGGCAGCTGGAAATATATTTCAATTGCGCTTATGATTATACGTTTCGCTGTTCCATACTCCCTGCTTCTTTCTCAGCCGTCGAAGTCCGACCCGAAACGCCTGAAACAGGTTGCAGTGATTGTTTTACTCGCGCATTTAGTTGATTTGTACTGGCTTGTTATGCCGACGTTCAGTAAAACGGTTGTTCTGAGCTGGACTGAACTCGGCTTTCCGTTGCTTGTAATCGGAATTGTAATTATTGTGTTCTTTATGCAGTCTAAGAAACATAATCTGATGCCAATCGGCGACCCGAAACTCGAACGCGGTCTCGATTTCCATCTTTAATTGGTATTTTGTATTTAGTATTTTGTATTTAGTATTTTGTATTTAGTATTTTGTATTTAGTATTTTGTATTTGGTATTTAGTATTTGGTATTTAGTATTTGGTATGAAGAACAATTATCAATTGAACATTGAACTTTGGTATAATAACACTTAACACTTAACACTTAACACTTAACACTTAACATTAACACTTAACACTTAACACTTAACACTTAACACTTAACACTTTTAACACTTAACACTTTTAACACTTAACATTGGAAATGAATGACAATATAAACCTCGAAGAATATGACAGGAAAAAAGTCATACTCGGCTTCTATGGTTTCTTTTACGTGCTTCTGCTCGTTCTAATCGTGATTGGCGGATGGGTTTATCTGGGCAACCTCGAATATTTTTCGCGCAATAAGATAATTCCCGAAAAAGTTCTAATGACGCTTAACACCGATACTGCAAAAACTACAACGGACCTGCCCGTAATTAAAGGTGTAACTACTCCGCCTGTTGACCTTGCAAAGGAAACTGTCTCAACACCCGAAAAAATTGCCGCAGGAAAAACTTTATTCGATGCAAACTGCGTCACCTGTCACGGTGCCGATGGTAAGGGAGACGGGATTGCGGGAAAAACTCTTAACCCTCCCCCGAGGAATTTTACCGTACTGACAGGATGGACGAACGGACCGGCTTTTTCAAAGATGTATAAAACTCTTCA
>JAPLFI010000490.1 GCA_026390755.1 Ignavibacteriota bacterium | reverse complement strand
GACGACAGCGGCACGGGAATTTTCAACGGTAAAATTATGGTCAGGCAGGACGCGCAGAAAACAAACGCTTATCAGACAAATAATAATATACTGCTGTCTGATAATGCGGCTATAAACTCGAAACCACAGCTTGAAATATTTGCCGATGACGTTAAATGCAGTCACGGAGCGACAACGGGACAGCTTAATCCGGATGAACTGTTTTACCTGCGGGCGAGGGGAATCGGAGAAGAAGACGCGAAGAGAATGCTTCTGTTTGCATTCGGCAATGAAATAATACAGGAAATTAAAAATGAGCCGTTAAGAGAAATGCTCATTATAATGCTTAATGAAAAACTCGACAAGAACGGTGAACGGTAATCGGTAGTAGGTAATCAGTAAGCGGTAATCAACAAAAGATAAAAAAGAAGTTAAACAAAGAACTGATAAAAGAATATTTGAACGCATACGACGTAAATAAAATAAGGAAAGACTTCCCTATTCTGCAAACGCAGATTTACGGCAAGCCTTTGGTGTATCTCGATAATGCCGCTACGACACAAAAGCCGCAGTGCGTAATCAGCGCGATTGACAATTATTACTGTGAAATAAACAGCAACGTACACCGCGGCGTTCATTTCCTCAGCGAAAAAGCAACATCGGCATACGAGCATGCGAGAGAAACTATAAGCAGTTTCATTAATGCCGCCCGCACAAGTGAAATTATTTTCGTCCGCGGAACAACGGAAGCGATAAACCTTGTTGCAAATTGTTATGGTAATGAAAATATTAATGAAGGTGATGAAATAATAATTTCCGCTCTCGAGCATCATTCAAACATTGTGCCATGGCAGATGTTATGCGAAAGGAAGAATGCGGTGTTAAGGATTATACCTATTAACGACAACGGTGAATTATTATTCAAAGAATACGAAAATCTTTTCAGCGAACGGACGAAATTTGTTTCCGTAAGCCACGTTTCAAACTCACTCGGCACAATAAATCCCGTTAAACGTATAATTGACACGGCGCATAAACGCGGCGTACCGGTTATGATTGACGGAGCGCAGGCTGTTCAGCATCTGAAGGTTGACGTGAGGGAATTAGATGCCGATTTTTACGCTTTTTCGGGACATAAGTTATACGGACCAACCGGAATCGGCGTGTTATACGGGAAAGAAAAGTTTCTCGAAAATATGCCGCCGTATCAGGGCGGAGGCGATATGATAAAAAGTGTATCGTTTGAAAAAACAATTTATAACGACCTGCCGTATAAATTCGAAGCTGGAACGCCGGATATTTCAGGGGCAATTGGTCTCGCGGCGGCAATCAATTACGTTACAGATGTTGGTTTAGATAATATCGCAAAACACGAGAAAGAAGTTCTCGGATATGCTACAAAGAAGATGCTGAAGATTGACGGTCTGAGGATAATCGGTAAAGAAAAAGAAAAATCCAGCGTGTTGTCATTTTTAATCGGTAACATACATCCTTATGACGCGGGAACAATTCTCGACAGGCTCG
>JAPLFI010000152.1 GCA_026390755.1 Ignavibacteriota bacterium | reverse complement strand
GGTTTATCGAACTGAGCTTTAACGGATCCCGCAATTAAAATAAAAATAATAATAAATAGTAAAGATTTAAATGTTTTCATAGTTCATCCTTTATTAATTTGATTTATAAAATAAAAAACTGATATAATTCCTGCCGTTTCCGACCTGATTTTCCTTTCACCCAGCGACATAATCCGCCAGCGGTGTTCTTTTAAGAGTTCAATTTCTTCAGAACTAAATCCCCCTTCAGGTCCTATCAATATAGTTAATTTATCAGAATAATTCGAAGCATCTTTTTCAGACAGATTCCCGGCAAATTCATACATGACTACCTTATTGATATCGTTTTTCGTCAGAGAAATTAACTCCGCCAGAGTAATATCATCCTTTAACTGCGGCAGATAACATCTCTGCGCTTGCCCCATAGCCGCAATCATAATCTTTCTGAGTCTTTCGGATTTCGAAGAAGTAAGACCTTCTTTTGGTACTGTGTATCCCGAGATTACAGGTTGAATTTCATATACTCCGAGTTCAACTGCTTTTTCAATAAGGAATTCGAATCTATCGGAATTTCTCAACAGAGGAACGCATAATCTGATTTTCAGTTCCGGCTCATACAGATTGAAAAGAACTTCATTTATTGAACACGACAGTCTGTCTTTTTCTATGTTAACTATAGTGCATTTAAATATGTTCCTTTTTCCGTCTGTAATTATGATATCTTCCCCTGTTTTCTTTCTCAGTACTTTGATCAGATGCCTGAATTCAAATCCGTCAATAATCAATTCACCTTTTTCAGTGTTTATGTTTTCTGTATTTGTATAGTAATATTCCATATAAGTATCAGAATGAAGCGTCAAGCGCAAAAATAAACTGAACATTATAGATATTCATTTCGCGCCGCATTCCCGTATCTATTCGTCCTACAACATTAAACGGCAAAAGAAAATTCAGTCCTAAGCCGAAACCATTATAAAAACGTGTATCAAAAACATTCTGCGCAATTCCCCATACTCCGCCTGAGTCAAAAAATGCTGTCAGGTATAAACCGTAGCGGTATGAAAATTTCTTCAGCAAACCGATTTTACTCACGAGCGGATGGTCAATGCCTTTGACATAGAATGGTTTAACCAAAGGGATTCTTAATTCGACAGAATACCCAAGCTTATTCTCACCTTCGAAAACATAATTATCCCACCCTCTGATTATATCGCCGTATCCGAATGTTTCTCTGTAATACGACGGTATTTCTCCGCCGCCGAAAGTTGAACCGTAGATTAACCTTCCCCCGAGAGTGATGGAATAATCCTTAGATAAACCTATAGGATAAAATTTTCGCATATCAAGCCGAAATTTATTCAGGTCATATACTGTGCTGAAAAGCCCGATTCTTGTATAACTTACATTAAAAAGAGAGCCGCTCATTGAAAATTTTCTTATATCCCTTGTATCATAAATAAACTCTGCCGAGAGGTTCGGATATTTATCATTTCCGTCAGTGGATATCGTTCTTCCGGGCTGATATTCCGAAACCGAAGTGGAATTATAAGCAAAATTCGCCGAAAGAGAGACGTATTCGCTTAAATACTTACCGACCCTGATATTGGCTTCGAAATTATTGACAGAAAAAGTCGGTATCTCATTTTTCCGGTAATAATAACCGAACGTATCGGCGGCAACCGTACTGCGGTTATAATTACTTGAATATCTCAGTCCTGTTTCTAAAAAATAATGATGCTTGTCAAAAATCCATGGATTCGAATATGATAAAGCCAGAAATGGTTCATATCCTACTCCGAAACTGAAATTCAGCGTTTCATTCCGGCCTCTGAAATTTCGCCATTGTAAGCTTAATCCTCCCCATATTTTACGAATATCACCCTCTTTTATACCTCCACGGGGAATCGGGATAAAATAAAAACTCTCATTGACTTCGAATATAAGGTTTATTCTGTTTTCTGATACAGGCAGAGGTAAAACATCAACTTTTGTGAATAAACCTAAATTATAAAGCCTGATAATGTCCTGTTCAAGTATTTTCGCATTAAGATGCTCATTTACCTTAGATTTTAATTCTCTTAATATTACTTCTTCTTTTGTTATATTATTTCCGATAACAAGAATATCGTTAATTACAAATAAAGATAGAAGGGAATCTTTATTTATAGTATTATTTACTTTAAGTGAATCATCTAATCCATATAAATTACAGCAAAATAAATATAAATAGATAAAGAATAATATGAAGACCCTGAATTTCATATTACTTTGTCAGTCTGCTCTTAATCTCTGCCGCTTTTTTCAGCATTCCGAGTGCCGAGCGGTCATCAGGTTTTAATTCCAGCGCTTTTCTTATCAGGCTATCTGCGTTTTCCGGTTGATTGATATTTAAGAGATAATTTGCCCTTCCGAGATACGCCATAAAATAGGCTTCCATAATGAAATTATGATAGTAATCAGAATTATTGGTTTTTGTGAAACGAAAATCAGTTTGTTTATAAGCGGAATCATAATCTTTGTCTTTTGTGTATCTTATCAGCAGACCTTCGGGTATCCGGTTATATTCTTTACCGAATTTCTCTATCTTTTCCTGTTCAACTTCAGAAGTGGTATAAAAACTATATTTATCTATATTTTTACTGATTATGCTGTTCAGCAGATTTGAAAAGGTAGTCTGAATTTTCATTAAATTCTGTTTATCGCCCTCGGTTTTCGGCTGTGTATAATTAGATGTATATTTCTCAAATTTGAGCAATTCAGTTTCATATAATTCGAATTCATTCCGGCATTTCGCATACAGCTCCGCATAATGAATCCTGATATGCCGTAAATACCAGCTTTTTCTGAGTAATTCTTTATCAATTACGATTATATCAGGTCTCATTCCTTTAACGAACTGATAGTAAAATGAGGCAGAGACCCAGAAGTCCCATTGAGTTGACATAATAATTGAATTAGTCCGTGCAGAATTGAATACGTTCATCGTGTAATCCTGCACAAAATAATTTTTACTTTCGTCATTTTCTTTATAGTTACCGTAAAATGTAAGAAACGCTAAAATCAGAGAGCCGTATATTATTATACCCGGATTACCCTTTATTTTAGAAGCTATAAAAATGATACCCGTCCCCGCCCAAATTGCCGTTACTATGAAAGCGAGCAGGTAATATGTGTCTATATCGTGTATGTCATAATTAATCGCATACAGTACATTAAATACAAACAGCAGAGAAGTGAAATAGAAGAAACGCTTTTGCTTTTTGAACAGGTGTATAAGTCCCGCAATACCGGCAATTAAAGGCAAGTAAAAAAATTCTTTTGGAAATGATGATAAAAAGTTACTGAATTGTTTCGACGCCGAATCGGTTGAACTGAACATCCAGATACTGAATTGCTTTCCTGATACATGCCTGTAAAAATTATCGAAATTTATTGGATATCCCCAGCTTATTACGGGGTTATCAGCGCGGACCGGGAAATAAATATAAACTGTCAGAGCGAGGGCAAAAGGAATCACCATAACGGCAATTTTCTTAAAAGCAGTCTGATTAAAACCGTTTACGGCGAAATACAGATATATAAATCCGACGCTGAGAAATATTGTGGATAAATGATTAGTAAAACTCAGTCCGAGCACAAAGGCAAATATCAGCCAGTATCTTACACCCTTGATATTTTCGATACCGGAAGTGTAATCGGTTACAGCTTTCAGAAATGTATAAAGTATTGCAACGATAAAAAAAGTATGCAGAGAATATACTTCGAGTGAATTTGCCGTATTCCAGAAAGTATTTGAAAAAGCCAGTATCAATGACGATGTGAGCGCTGAAAAATAAACTGAAATGGAATCGAATCCCACGGCGAGAACCGAATCTTTCGAATTACTTCCGGCGTTGCTTTTTTCAACATTCATTTCACTAAGTATAAATACCATCAGATTAAAAAACATTAATATCGTAACCGAGGAAATAAAGGCGCACATAATATTTAACCGGTAAATGTCTTCTCCAAGTGGTATTTTAGAGAAAATGCTCCCTAATAACGTAAATAGCGGATACCCTGTTGGATGCGCTACACCGAGCTTAATACAAACCGCAGCGAGTTCTCCCGTATCAATAAATGACAAAGTCGGTGCAAGAGTGCTCAGGTACACCGAAAACGGAACAAAGAAAGAAATCAGCTGAAAAATTAATTTTTTACTTTTCAATTTTATTTTGAATTTAATTTGCGCTTATTTGCAGTCATAAACTATTTAGAAATCTGAATTTATAAAAAAATCATTAAATTTGAAATGCTAAGGAAATACTACGGAAATACTACGGAGAAACGAAGTTTCTGTAAAGTATCCATTTTCCGGACTTTATTTCTTCCGTGAATCCCTCAGGGGTTGAAATTGCCCCCCTTGTAAGCATATAATCAGTGTTTTTCAGTTCACTACCGGGATTATAATTATCATCCGGCCAGTCTTTAAAATGCGGAAGTTTATTAATTCCTTCTTTTCTTCCGATAAATGAAAAACGGAAGTCGGTTAATCCGTTTACAATTCCGTTATTCCGGACAGTATAATATTTTGAAAAATGAGCGTAAACCGGTCTTCCGCGGAATGAATTATCCCTGATGTAACCGCTTAAAGTTTTATTCCCGCCGGCGGGAAAAATCTTATTACTGAAATCAGCCGAGTCCTTTTTAAAATCAATCATATAATCTGAAATCACCGCCGTATGAAGTAAAGTGATTACGGCTGTAAAAATGACAATTCCGAACCCCGCTTTTAAAAACATTTTTGAAAACAGCACAATCAGTCCGAGGAATATAAAAACGCTGAATCTTTCAAATATAACATTTTGTCCCTGTATATTATCCGGCAGGAATATATAGCATAAAAAAGATAACAATATAAAAATAATCAATACGGTACTGTTTCTGTCTTTTAATAATTTATGTTTTCCTGATATAAGAGAGTAAATAATCACTGCCGACATAGGAACCGTGAATACGCATGCTAATATGAATCCGGATAAATTATTCAGAAAAAAGAAATTATCAATTACCCACAACGTACCTGCCCTGGCGGTTACACCCGATAAGAAATAATTTAAATAATAATTTATCAAATACGGAAATAAAGCGTCCTCAGGCTGTCTTATACTCCCCGTATATGCTGTTATCATAAGAAATGCGCCCGGTAAAACTGATAATACCGACAAAAATATCCATTGTAATTTTATTTCACGTATGAATACTATCAGACAGATACCTGAAATCAGCATTGCGAATATTGCAGTCTGAAAGTGCAAAAGAAATAATACGGGTATAAATACTGTTATAAATACCAGCATATATTTCTTTTTAAGAACAAAATACTGATGTAATAATAAAACGTAAATAATTAACACAGGAACGGACATAGTATATCCGGTAAATCCCCAGTGTACGCTGTGATTAATAATAAACAGATATGATAACGCCGTTGCGGCTATATTTCCTTTCAGAGCCCGTATAAGCAGAAAAACCGACAGCGGTAATAAAATAATATATATCAGATAATAAACTCTGTTTGCCTCTTCGCCGTTTCGGAATATGGGAAGAGAAGAAAAATAAATGTGAAGCGAGTTCGGTTTTATACTTTCGGGAATAGTATAGTAGGAATCGAATAAATTACCTTCTTTACCTATATCCCTGAAAATCTGAGCCTCGGCTATATGCATCGGAAGGTCAGTGAAAGGATAGACATCAAGCAGAAGAACCCAACTCAGATGTACTGCCGCAGGTAATATTAATAAAGCAAATATGAAATATTTTTGTTTTATTTGTCCGTAGCTTTAAATAAAAAAAAAGCCGGTGAAAAGTTCACACAGCTTTTAATCTGGTTTGACTGTATTATAAAAATGTAAAAAATTATCACTAAAAAAAAGATTTTGCTCTTATTCTCATAAAGTTCTTCTCTGTGTAACTCTGCGTCTTCTCTGTGACCTCTGTGTAACTTCTTTTTATTACACATATCTATTCAATCTCAGGAACACAGCTGCATACAAGATTTCTGTCTCCGTAGGCGTCATTTATGCGTGCGACAGACGGCCAGAATTTGTTTTTCCTGAGGCTGTCTTTCGGAAACGCCGCTCTTTCTCTTGAATATTCATGATTCCAATCATCCGACATTACATGGACTGCCGTATGCGGAGCATTTTTCAGCGGATTATCCGTATCGCTCATATCTCCTTTTTCAATTTCGGCGATTTCTTCGCGTATAGAAATCATTGCGGAACAAAATCTGTCGAGTTCTTCTTTTGATTCGCTTTCCGTAGGTTCAAACATTAAAGTACCGGGTACGGGGAAAGAAACTGTTGGTGCGTGGAATCCGTAATCCATGAGTCTTTTGGCAATATCAACAACTTCAATTTTCGCGCTCCGCTTAAAATCACGTACATCAAAGATAAGTTCGTGAGCAACTCTGTTATTCGCGCCGCTGTACAGGACTTCATAGTATCCGCTAAGGCAGTCTTTAACATAATTCGCGTTGAGAATTGCGTATTTAGTCGCATCGGTTAATCCCCTGCTCCCCATCATGCAGATATAAGCGTAAGATATCACAAGTATTCCGGCACTGCCGAATGTTGCCGCAGAAACAGCGGTAATGGAATCCCGTGTACCGGTATTTACAATCGGATGACCGGGAAGAAAATCTTTAAGGTGTTCGGCAACGGCAATTGGTCCTACACCGGGACCTCCGCCTCCGTGCGGAATACAGAAAGTTTTATGAAGGTTCAGATGGCATACATCTGCCCCGATTTTACCGGGGCTTGTCAGTCCGACCTGAGCGTTCATATTTGCACCGTCCATATACACTTGTCCTCCGCACTCGTGTATTATTTTGCACAAATCCGTGATTGATTCTTCAAAAACTCCGTGAGTGGATGGATACGTTACCATTATTCCCGCAAGTGTTTCTTTATAAAGTTCGGCGTTTTTTCTGAGGTCATGCATATCAATATTTCCGTGATCATCACATTTCGTAACTACAACTTTCATACCTGCCATAACCGCGCTTGCCGGATTTGTTCCGTGAGCGGAAGCGGGAATGAGAACTACGTTCCTGTGTGTATCTCCTCTTTTTAAATGATACTGTCTGATAACCATCAGACCTGCATATTCACCCTGGGCGCCGGAGTTCGGCTGAAATGATATTCCCGAAAATCCGGTAATCTCGCACAGATACTTACCGAGATTACAAATCATAATACCATATCCCTCTGCCTGGTCAACCGGAGCAAACGGATGAATGTTCCCAAACTCTGCCCATGAAATACCCGCCATTTCACTCACCGAATTGAGTTTCATTGTGCACGAGCCTAAAGGAATCATTGACCCTGTCAGGGAGAGGTCTTTATTTTCTAATGATTTCAGATAACGCATCATTTCCGTTTCCGACTGATATCTGTGAAAAACCTTATGTGTAAGATAATCAGTATTTCTACTGATATTTTCCGGAAAATCAAGGTTCATTTTCAGTAACTTTTCTTTGAGCAAAGCACAAGAAATAGTTTCGTCTTTTTTTCCTGTGAAAATTCCGATTATATACTGAATATCTTCAATCCCGGTAGTTTCGTTAATGGATATTCCCACGAAATCCCTGCCGTACCTGAAATTTACACCGGCTTTTTCGGCTGACTTTTTCAACTCATTAATTTTTTCGCCTGGGCGAACAAATTTCAACGTATCAAAATATTGTTCATTTGCCTGCGCAAAACCGGCTTCTCCGAGCAAATCCGAAGTCAGCTTTGCAATTTTATGAATTTTTTCGGCAATAAGGCGCAGACGCTCAGGACCGTGATATACGGCGTACATACCCGCCATAATCGCGAGTAATACCTGTGCAGTGCATATATTACTCGTGGCTTTTTCCCTCTTAATATGCTGTTCCCGTGTCTGCAGTGCCATTCTGTATGCGGGATTATTTTGAGCGTCAATCGTCAATCCGATTATCCTGCCGGGTATATGCCTCTTATATTCATCCCTTGTCGCAAAATACGCCGCATGAGGTCCGCCGTAGCCGAGCGGTATTCCGAATCGCTGTGTAGAGCCGACGGCAATATCGGCGCCGAACTCAGAAGGAGCTTTAAGTAAGAGCAGGCTCATAATATCAGCGGAAACAATTGTGAAAATATTCTTCTTTTTTGCTTCGGAGAAAAAATCCGTATAATCGAAAATCTCTCCGTCGGAATCGGGATACTGAACTAATACGGCGAAAATATCATCCGTCAGACTTATTTTTCTATGGTCGCCCGTGACAACTTTAATACCCACAGGTATTGCGCGGGTCTGTACAACTTCAATAGTTTGCGGAAAACATTTATCGGATATAAAGATTGTACCGGCGTTTGCTTTACTTCCTTTCCTTAATCCTTTGCACATCAGCATCGCCTCTGCCGCCGCAGTGGCTTCGTCGAGCAGTGAAGCATTTGCGATGGGTAAGCCTGTTATGTCTGATACCATCGTCTGGAAATTAAGAAGAGCTTCAAGCCTGCCCTGTGATATTTCCGCCTGATAAGGAGTATATTGAGTGTACCAGCCCGGATTTTCCAGTATATTACGCATTATTACACCCGGTGTTACGGACGGATTATATCCGAGCCCGATGAAATTCCTGTATAATTTATTCTTTGAAGCGATTAACCGGAGATTCCTGAGAAATTCGAATTCTGTTTGCGGCTCGTTGAGTTCAAGCGGTTTATCAAGCCTGATATTTTCCGGTATTGTCTGCTGTATAAGCTCATCAAGCGAATCAGCTTTTACGGTTTTCAACATAAGTTCTAAATCTTTTTCGCGGGGTCCGATGTGTCGTGATGAGAATTGGTCTGGTGTTAAAGTGTTATTCATAGAATGATTGTGATTAATTTCGATAATATTATAACACAATATAGAATTATTATTCACGAAACTGAATTCAAAAAAAGAGGTACAATTCATAAATTCGCGAGTAAACAGTCTTTTAACCTTTTATATAAATGAGGTATTATATATTTTAGTTTTTACATAAAAATAGTTTAAATGCACATATCCAGACCAAAAGGAACCATTGATTTTCTTCCCGAAGATGCCTCTAAAAGAAGGCATATAGAAGAACTATTGCGTAATGCGGCATTACTTTTTAATTACAGTGAAATACGAACACCGGCTTTCGAGAAGACTGAACTTTTCAGGCGCGGAATCGGCGAAAACACTGATATCGTATCAAAGGAAATGTATTCTTTCAGCAATAATGAATTTACACTGAAGCCTGAAATGACGGCGCCTGTTATCAGAGCTTACATCGAAAACAGTCTCTATAATATCGCTCCGGTTCAAAAGCTGTATTATATCGCTAATATGTTCAGGCATGAAAGGCCTCAGGCAGGCAGGTTCAGGGAGTTTTCACAATTCGGCGCCGAGGCGATTGGAAGCGGTGATTTTAGAATTGACGTCGAACTTATCTCTTTTTGCAATTTCTTTCTTAATTCTTTCGGAATAAATAACTTTAAAATATTATTAAATAACATAGGAAGTCTCTCCGAAAGACGTTTGTTTCTTGAAGACCTGAAAGATTTTCTAAAAGGTCATGAAACAGCTTTATCGGATGACAGCAGAAGAAGGCTCGTCATTAATCCTTTGCGGATACTTGACTCCAAAGACCCTGCGGATATTAAAATACTCGAAACCGCTCCCGTAATTTTTAACTATCTCAATGATGACAATAAAAAACATCTCGGGGATGTAATGAACGGCTTAACGCGGCTCGGCATTGTTTTTGAGGTTGATTACAGACTCGTACGCGGGCTCGATTATTATACATCAACGACATTTGAAATTGTTTCTTCGGAACTGGGAGCTCAGAATGCCATACTCGGCGGAGGCAGATACGATATGCTGATTGAACAGCTCGGAGGAAAACCTGCGCCGGCAATCGGTTTTGCATGCGGGCTTGAAAGATTAAGTATGATACTCGAAAAAAATTCTTACCAGTATCCGGCGGAAAGAAAAATTGATTTATATATAGTTACTTCGGGCGATATTGCACGTGAAAAATCACTGGATATTTTATACAGTCTGAGGTCTAAGGGTATTCTCTGCGAAACCGATTATTTAAACAGAAGTGTTAAAGCGCAGATGAAGGAAGCAAATAAACTCGGAGTCTCTTATGCCGTCGTTATTGGCAGTCAGGAAATTGAAACAGGTACTCTGAGGATAAAGCAAATGGAAACCGGGAAGGAAGAAATAATTACATTTGACGGAATTATTAATTACAAATATGTATGAGAACAAAACAGATCAGACCCGAAAAACAAAAATACGAATTCGAACTTTATATATCGCGCGGGTATGACGAAGTAACCGGTAAGGAATATATTTTATTTAAATTCTTAACTACGAAAGTATTCATGAATTTTATTTACACCGTAAATGTGACTCCGAAAATTGATCTCGTGAATAAAGAGATATCCTTTAAAGTAGAAGGCTTATCAGCTCCTGTTATATCTCTCGCGAAATCAGGACGCGCCGTTTTTGAGTACAGATTGTATAATTTCAGGAATACGGAATACAGCCTTAAAATGCAAAAGCAGGATTTTGAGAAAAATCTTTTTAAACTAAAGATTAATAAGTCTTCCATGAAGCTTACAAGACAACCTGCAAATAAATTTATTATGATAATAATCTAAAAACTATTCAATGTATCCAAAATTATTCGAAATAGGTCCTGTACCCGTTTACAGTTACGGGCTTATGCTCGGACTCGCATTTCTTGCCGCAAATTATCTGGTAACAAAAGAACTTAAACGATACAGGATTGACGAGAATGTCGGACTGTCAATAACTTTTATTTCAATTATCGCCGGTCTCTTAGGTTCAAAGCTGTTTTATATTATTGAAGAGTGGAATTTCGGCAAAGGCGGTACACTGCTTTCATACTTCAGGGCAGATGTTCTGTTTTCACCGTCAGGACTGACATTTTACGGAGGTCTGATTTTAGCTTTCGTGATAATTTGGATTTACTGTAAAAGGAAAAACCTGTATATACTGCTGATACTCGATGCTCTGGCTCCCGCAACCATACTTGGATATGGGATAGCGAGAATCGGGTGTCATCTCTCAGGAGACGGTTGTTACGGTATTCCGGTTAACGGAACAGTGTGGGAGTTTCTCGGATACAGTTATTCAAAGGGAATTGTCCCGACTCATCAGGGTGTGCTTGTCCATCCCACCTCCCTGTATGAGCTGGCGGCATGTGTCTTGTTATTTGCTGTTTTGTGGGGTATCAGGAAAAAAATGAAGTACATGGGACAGTTATTTTTCATATATCTTGTGTTTAACGGTCTCGAGCGTTTTTTGATTGAATTTATCAGGCTGAATCCGATAGTGTTTTCTTTCTTCACTCAGGCTCAGATAATATCACTCGGTATATTTCTATCGGGTGTTATTCTGCTGTATATTTTCCGTAATCAGAATAACCTCAATTTGCAGTCAGGCGAAACTGGAAAGACACGGAAAACCGAAAAATAGCTTAGTCTGGACTACCAAATATCCTTGAATTTGATGAGATTTAAGGTTAAATTTCTGTTTTTCGATTTTTATAATTATTCAGGTTTAAAGTATGAAAAGAACGTATCAACCAAGCAATCGCAAGAGGAAAAATAAGCACGGATTTCGTGAAAGAATGGCAACTAAAAACGGCAGAAAAGTACTCGCGAGCAGAAGAGCAAAAGGCAGAAAGAAATTAACGGTCAGCGACGAATTTACACGCGTCTGAAATTAAAGTAATATAAATGCCGGAAGGTACTGTTATAAGCACTTTGCGCTTTACTCTCAAAAAAAGGGAAATATTACGGGGGCATGGCGCTTTTTCAGAAGTTTTCATGAATTCAGTACATTTCTCGGAAAACTTTATAAATAGTTTTCTGAATTACACCGGTACAGAGCTTAACATTAATGAACAATCCGGGAAAAGCCCGCATTACAATATAATGGCGGGCTTTACTGTTTCTAAAAAGAAAATCAGAAAGGCAAACGGGCGGATTCGTGTAAAGAGATTGCTCAGAGAAGCTTACCGAAAGAATAAACATTCATTGCCGGATAATATCAACCGTAACAGCGATATAAAATTAGTGTTTACTCTTTCCCGTAAAGGTTTGGATATTTTTAATTCGGGAGAAAAATTAAAGGCAAAAGATTTGGAAAGAGATATGAATTCACTTTTAAAAAATATTAATAAATATTTAGAAAGAATGTCAGAAAGAAAGGCAAACTGATTTGAAATATATTTTAATATGGATAATCAGGCTTTATCAGATAGCCATATCCCCTTTCTTTCCGCCTTCATGCAGGTTTTATCCTACATGCTCGGTCTATTTTATAGAAGCTTTGAAAAAAAGGGGCTTTTTCACCGGTATCTTTTTAGGGATATGGCGGATTTTAAGATGTAACCCTTTGTCAAAAGGCGGGTTTGATCCGGTTCCCGAAAGGAACGGATGCAATCATAATCATTTAGAATTAAACAACAGTAAAGAATATAATGGATAAAAAGTCAGTAATAGGTTTCGTCGTAATAGGCGTTATTTTGATTTCATGGATGGTCTGGACATCAAAAATGCAGAAACCCCAGCCGCAGCAACAGCAAAAAACCGAAGTAATACCGGACAGCACTAAAAAAGATACTGTTAAAGCAAAAGATAAAATAAATTCTCAAAAGCAGGTACTGGAGCAAAGCGGTCACTTGCTCGATACGAATAAATTAAATGAATCATACGGGAATATTTTTTCGAAAAATGCGATTGCAGCTGATTCCTCGGTCTCGCATAAAGAAAAGATAATAATAATCGAAAATAACAAGTATCATCTTGAATTCAGCAATTTCGGCGGAGCGGTAAAAAAAGCCGAAATGAAAAATTTCAAGACCTGGGACGGATATCCTGTTCAGCTTGTTGATTTATCCAAAGGGAAAGAATTAAATCTGATGTTTAATTCAATTGACGGAAAACTTATTAACACCAAGGATTTTATCTTTAACGCGAAATATAATGAATGGGATAAAATTAACATTGAGGAGAACAAAGATTTTAAACTGATATACGAGCTTTTTGTCGGCGGTGATTCTACTTTAAAAATTATCAAGACCTATACATTCAGACCCGACTATTATGATTTCGATGTGGAATATGAATTTGTAAAACCCGGGAAATTCATTACCGGCAATAAATATCAGTTGATGTGGGGTAATTCGCTGAACCTCACGGAATACAGAAGCGACGAAGAAGCTACATTTGCCGAGGCTTATGCTTATATGGGCGGTGAGCTTGAGCAACTGGGACCTAAAGATTTTGATAAAGAAGAGGTATCAGATTTCAACGGAAATACGGATTTTGTAGCATCCCGGAACAAGTATTTCGGAGTTTTTCTTATCCCTACTTCCCGCAAAGGCGACGGCGCATATATGACCGCTAATAAAATTAAGCTTCCTGATGCCGGTTCAAGGAATTTGTTTTCTGTTGCGGTTAAAATGGATATCAGGAATGATGCCTCCGAGAAAAGTAAATTTAAAATTTTGCTGACTCCGATTGATTATAATATTCTGAAAAGTTATGATCTGGGGCTTGATAAGACGATGCGCTTCGCCCTGGACTTTATTGTCAGACCGATTGCCCAGTATTTTATTATTCCTTTCTTTACGTTTATTCATAAATTCGTTCCGAATTACGGTTTCGTTATAATTATTTTCTCGATTGTACTGAAAATACTGCTTCATCCGCTTACAAAAAAGCAGACCGAATCAATGAAAAAGATGGGACAGCTTAATCCGAAGATGACTGCAATTAAGGAAAAGTATAAAGATGACCCGACTAAAATGAACAGCATGATCATGAAGCTGTATAAAGAAGAAGGCATTAATCCCATGGGCGGTTGCCTGCCGATGATACTGCAGATGCCTATACTTTATGCGTTATTCGGTGTATTCCGTTCGACTATTGAACTCAGACAGGCGAATTTTATTTGGTGGATAAAAGACCTTGCCGCTCCCGACGTGATATTTCAGCTGCCTTTTAAAATTCCGATATTCGGTATAGACCAGGTATCGGGTCTTGCAACACTGATGGGTATTACTATGTTCATACAGCAGAAAATGACCGTTACCGACCCGAAACAGAAAGCGATGGTTTATATGATGCCCGTTATGTTTACGTTGTTGTTTTTCAGTTTCCCTTCAGGCTTAAACCTTTATTACTTTATGTTTAATCTCTTATCAATCGGTCAGCAGTATTATACGACAAAAATCAAACCGCCTAAAATTGACGAAATTAAAAAGCCGGTAAAACCTTCATGGACACAGCGTTTCATGCAGAGGATGCAGGACCAGCAGAAAAGCATCAGGAAAAGAAAATAATATTCATTGAATAGTAAGAATAAAGAATCAATAATTGTAATACAGACAGGTAAACTCGGGGATATAATTCTAACAACTCCCCTTTTTACCTGTCTGAAAAAAGTTTTTCCCGAATGCAGGCTTACGGTTCTTGCAAGTGAACTCGGCAGTGTAATTCCCCTGAATCACCCGTCGGTTGACGAAGTTCTAATTTATGATAAAAAAGTTTTTAATTCCGCTAAATTGTTTTTCAGACTAAAGCAGAATTTTTACGATAAGTGGATTGACCCGAAACCCGAATATTCCCGCACATCATTGCTTTTAAAAAGAGCGGGCAGATTTGATAAGTCGTACGGTTTTACAACACAGGGAAATAATTTTGATTATGACCTGAATAAAATTGAATCATCGAATCATTTAACGTCGCTTTGTCTTCGACCCTTGGCATATATCAGCAGGGATTACGATTATTCAGAAGAAAAACCTTCAATAGGCATACCCCGCTCATC